>NZ_JBNLYC010000016.1:0-56053 GCF_050172015.1 Bacillus sp. GMa5/1
AGGGAAGAACTTTGTCTTCCCTTGTGTTTTTATTTGCATCTAGTACTTTTGCTAGATGCTTTTTTTTATGCTAAAAAAGGTATCCTCAAATACTTTGAGGATACCTTTTCACCTTTATTATCTCTGCTGTTTTCTACCTAATATGAGTAATCCAAAACTCATCATTACAAGAAGTGCTCCCATATATGGTTCCACAGGCATTTTCTGCCCTGTCTTCGGTAATTCTTTTTCAGGTTTCTCTGGATTCGGTGTCCCAGGCTTTTCTGGATCTGGTGTCCCAGGTTTTTCTGGATTCGGTGTTCCAGGCTTTTCTGGATTCGGTGTTCCAGGCTTTTCTGGATTTGGTGTTCCAGGCTTTTCTGGATTCGGTGTTCCAGGTTTCTCCGGATTCGGTGTTCCAGGCTTTTCTGGATCTGGTGTTCCAGGTTTTTCTGGATCTGGTGTTTCTGGGCCTGGTGGCGCTAAATGATTCAATTTGTTTAATACTTCTAATTGAACTGCATTTATCATTCCATTTGTAATTTCAAATGGAATTGGATTAGTTAATTTTTCATATCCTTTTGGTGCTTCTACTTCTACTAGTGTGTAGTTACCTACAGATAGATCTGTGATTTTTGCCTTTCCATCTTTATCTGTTGTTACTTTCACTACTACTTTTCCCTTTTCATCATGAACCTCAAACACAGCTCCTGATAAGACTTCCTTGCTTTCAGCGGCCATTTTTGTAATCTCCACTGAACCTTTGTCTAACTGTTCATTCTCTACTTGCAATGATAAGACTTTCGTCATACCTTTTGTAATTTCGAATGAAACTGACTTTTCTAGTGGTTTGTAGCCTGCTGGTGTTTCTACTTCTACTAACTCATACTTTCCAATAGATAAATCTGAAATGTCTGCTTTTCCTTCTTTATCCGTTGTTACTTTCGCAACTACTTTGCCTTTTGAGTCACGTACTTCAAATACAACATTTTCTAATGGTGCTTTACTGTCTTTATCTATTTTTGTGATTTCTACATTCCCCGTATCTACCATTTCATTTTCTACAGTGAACGCTAAAGATTTTGTCATACCTTTTGTAATTTCAAATAGTACAGGCTTTTCTAATTTTTTGTAGCCTGGTAAACTCTCTACTTCTACTAACTTGTACTTTCCTACTGATAAATCTGCAACTGTTGCTTTTCCAGCTTTATCTGTCGTTACTTTCGTTACTACCTTGCCTTTGTCGTCTTGAACTTCAAAGACTACACCTGCTAACGGTGCCTTATTATCTTTATCTATTTTTTTAATTTCTACATTTCCCGTATCTACCATTTCATTTTCTATGTTTAATGATAGAACTTCTGTCATACCCTTTTTAATTTCGAATGATACTGGCTCTGTTAGTTTTTTGTAGCCTGGTAAGCTCTCTTTCTCTACTAATTTGTACTTTCCTACAGATAAGTCTGAGATTTTTGCTTTACCATTTTTATCTGTTTTTACTTCCGTTACTACTTTTCCTTGTTCGTCTTGCACTTCGAAGACTACGTCTTCTAATACTTTTTGACTATCTTTATTCACTTTTGTGATTTCTACTGAGCCTTTGTCTACTAGTTCATTCTCTACTTTTAGTGATAAGACTTCTGTCATACCTTTTTTGATTTCAAATGATACTGGTTTCGCTAGTTTTTTATATCCTGGTAAGCTCTCTACCTCTACTAGCTTATATTTTCCTACTGATAAATCAGCAATCTTTGCTTTTCCTTCTTTATCTGTCGTTACTTTTGTTACTACTTTGCCTTTTTCATCTTGTACTTCGAAGACTACACCTGCTAATGCTTTTTGACTATCTTTATCTACTTTTGTAATCTCTACTGAGCCTTTGTCTAACTGTTCATTCTCTACTTTTAATGATAAGACTTCTGTCATACCTTTTTTGATTTCGAATGATACTGGCTCTGTTAGTTTTTTGTAACCTGGTAAGCTTTTTTTCTCTACTAATTTGTACTTTCCTACAGATAAGTCTGAGATTTTTGCTTTCCCTTCTTTATCTGTCGTTACTTCTGTTACTACTTTGCCTTGTTCGTCTTGTACTTCGAAGACTACACTTGCTAATGCTTTTTGACTATCTTTATCTACTTTTGTTACTTCCACATTTCCCTTGTCTAACATTTCGTTTTCTACTGTTAAAGCAAGAGATTTTGTCATGCCTTTTTCAATTTGGAAAGTAATCGGATCTACTAATTGTTTATATCCTTTTGGTGCTTTTACTTCTACTAACTTGTATGTGCCGACTGATAAATTAGTAACTTGTACTTGTCCTTTTTTATCTGTCGTTATTTTAGCGACTACTTGCCCTGCTTCATCTTGAATTTCAAAGACTGCATCAGCTAAAGCATCTTTATTTTCTTTATCTACTTTTGTAATTTCTACATTTCCTGTATCCACTAATTCATTTTCTACTGTTAGCTTTAGCGCTGTTACTCTACCCTTTTCAATTTCAAATGAAATTGGCTTTTCTAGTGGTTTGTATCCTGCCGGTGTTTCTACTTCTACCAACTCATACTTCCCGATAGATAAATCTGAAACGTTTGCTTTTCCTTCTTTATCCGTTGTTACTTTCGCAACTACTTTTCCTTTTAAATCACGTACTTCAAATACAACATTTTCTAATGGTGCTTTACTATCTTTATCTATTTTTGTTATCTCGACATTCCCTGTATCCACCATTTCATTTTCTACTTTTAATGATAGGACTTCGGTCATGCCTTTTTTGATTTCAAATGATATTGGTTTTTCTAATTTTTTATAACCAGGTAAACTTTCTACCTCTACTAATTCATACTTTCCTACAAGTAAATCTGAAACATTTGCTTTTCCATCTTTATCTGTCGTTACTTTTGTAACTTCATTACCCTTTTCATCTTGGACGATGAATGTTACTCCCGCTAACGGTGCTTTATTATCTTTATCTATCTTTGTTATCTCTATATTTCCCGTATCTACCATTTCATTTTCTATTTTTAATGATAGAACTTCGGTCATGCCTTTTTTGATTTCAAATGATACTGGATCTGTTAGTTTCTTATAGCCTGGTAAACTTTCTTTCTCTACTAATTTGTACTTTCCTACTGATAGATCTGAGATTTTTGCTTTACCATCTTTATCTGTTTTTACTTCCTTTACTACTGTTCCAGCTTCATCTTGCACTTCAAAAACTACGCCTTTTAATGCTTTTTTGCTGTCTTTATCTATTTTTGTAATTTCTACTGAACCTTTATCTAACTGTTCATTTTCTACTTTCAACGATAGGACTGTTGTCATACCTTTTTTTATTTCGAATGATACTGAATCTGTTAGCTTTTTGTAGCCTGGTAAACTTTTCGTCTCTACTAATTTGTACTTCCCTACTGATAAATCAGAGATTTTTGCTTTACCATCTTTATCTGTTTTTACTTCTGTTACTACTTTTCCTTGCTCATCTTGCACTTCGAAGACTACGCCTTCTAATACTTTTTGACTATCTTTATCTATTTTTGTAATTTCTACTGAGCCTTTGTCTAACTGCTCGTTTTCTACTTTTATTGCTAAAGCTTTTGTCATACCTTTTTTTATTTCAAATGGTACTGGTTCTGTTAGCTTTTTATAACCTGGTAAGCTTTTCGTCTCTACTAATTTGTACTTTCCTACTGATAGATCTGAAACATTTGCTTTTCCATCTTTATCTGTTACTACTTTTCTTACTACTTCATCTTTCTCATCTTGGACTTCAAATTCGACACCCGCTAATACTGCTCCGTTTTCTTTGTCCACTTTTGTAATTTCTATATTACCTTTGTCTACCATTGCATTTTCCACTTGTATTGGGAATATGCCGTCCCCTGTTACACTTACTTCGAACTCTGTTTCTTTTAATTGGTAGCCTTCAGGCGCTTTCGTTTCTTTTAAAATATATTTTCCTAGTGCTAACGGTTTAGAGATTGCCTTACCATCTTTATCTGTAACAATATGTTCGACTACTACACCGTCTTTTACTATATCAAACTCTGCATTTGCTAATGGTTTTTCACCATTTTCCGAATCAATTTTCTTTATTTCAATTTGACCCTTTTGCATAGTATTTTTAATTTCAATTGTTTTTGTTTCTCCAGCTTGAAGTGTAACCTCTACTGGGCTTGTTAATTTTTGATATCCTTCTGGTGCTACTGTTTCATAAACTTTATACGTCCCAGGAGCTAAAGTTTGAGGTACTGAAAAACCTTTTTCGTCCGTTGTCAGTTTTGCAACAACTTCATTTGCACTATTTCGAACTTCAAATTCGGCACCTTTTAACCCTTTGTTCGGATTCTCAGAATCTATTTTATGAAGCGATACTGTACCATCTTTTGGAGCTTCAGGCGGTGTAATAGTTACTTCTTTTGATGTTAATGTTTTATCATCAAAATGTAATTCCGCTTTATTAGGAATCTTCTTATCTACGTAAGAAGATAAGTCTGCATTATTTTTAATTTTCGCCTTGATACTAAGATTAATTATCTGGTCTTCATATGACTTATAATCAAAATTCTCACCAAACGTAAATGTTACTTCACTTCTTTGTTTATCTATATTTAACGTCCCTTTAGAAGTAATATCTTGGCCATTTTTATCATACACTTTTGCCTCTAATACTTCTAAAACATCTTCTAAATCATCACTAATTACCATAGATGTGTATTTAGAAGGATCGTTCGGTATATGTGTACCAACTTGGTATTGAATAACTTGATCCATTTGTGTTAGCTGCTCATTCTCTACAAGCTTGCCATTCTCATCAACTATATTTTTTTCAATGCTAGGTGGATTATTGTCACCTGAACCAGATCCTCCCCCACCACTCACAAATACTTGTCCTACTTTTTCTTCAGTTTTAATATTTTTACCTTCTAATTTCACAGTATTTTTATGAGGTTTTGCAGCAGGATTTGTAACCTTTGTTTTATATCTTAAAATATAGCCTTTTGAACTGTCTGGAAATTCAATTGTAAATCCAGTCTTTGTTGCATTTATTTTAATGTTAGATAAATTTGCTGGCTTAATATTTGTTGGTGCATAACCATCTTCAAATACAGCCTCTTCTAATACTACGCTGTCTGTAATTAACTCATGCCCAGGTCCTAATGTATCTGTTAATTTAAGATCTTGCATTTCTGTTCCAGTTGCATTTACATATACAAGCCAATCAGCAATAGACGGATCTTCTTGATTATAAGAACCCCATTTCAATAGATTTTCCGTATTGGGTTGTGGCTTCGGTCTCTCTGTCGTATTACTTACATTTACTTCTTTATTTACGATTTGACCATCAACGTTAAATTCTAATGGAATTTCTTTAACACCATCATATGCTTCTAGACCAAAGTAGAATTCTACGAATAAAGAACCTTTAATGTTGTTCTTTCCTTCTACGTAATCACCCATAGTACACGTTAATAGACCCTTTTTCATCTCACATGTACCAACTGTTTTTCCTTCAGCATCTTTTAAAGGAAAACTCATATTCATAAGGTCTTTTCGAAACTCTTTTGGCATATCAATTGTGAATTGATCTCCACTTTTTATTTTTTCTTTAGCTGACCACTTCACTTCTACTTTCATACCATCTGAGGCTTGATATGGTTCAGATGTCGTGCCATCAGTACGGGAAATATTAATTTCGTCCACTGGACTTTTCATAACAGCAGCTTGAATAACTGGAGCCCACACATTCAGCACTGAAAATAATACTAGAAAAACTAATGAAACCATTGAAATATGTCTTTTAGTACTTTTCATTTGCATAGTTCCCTCCTAAATTTTTATATTTATATAACAAAAAAAGATCGTCCGGTTGCATCAAAAATGTGCAACCAGACGATCTTAGTAACCAATATGTATTACCGTAGACTCTAAGCTTTGCGGCCTATCCTTTCGAATAGTGTGCTAAAAATATCTTTTATTCTTTTTTTGTTTCATTTTCCTCTTAAACCAAATATTACTATACCGTCTGGACGGTTATAATTCAATACTCTATAAAATTGTTCTATTTTTCTAATAAAAAAAATAATTCACCACTACATTAAAGAAGCAATGGTGAATTATTTTCTCATTATATAGTTCGTATATTCTATTTATATGAATTACTAATAAGAGCTTGAATCACTTTTTCTCTTAACTCGGGGCTTAGTCTTCCAACCCCTAAATATTCCGAATACCATAATCCATCTGCTGCTAATCTAATAATTGTTGCACAAACTGAATCTATCTCATCATTTTCTATATTTTTTTGCAGTTGCTGAAATGATTGTTGTAATGGCTCAAGTAATTCAGGTTTTAACATGAGTGCTGCCATCATACTGCTAGACAACTCTTCTGTTCTTCTCTCATTACTTAATCTTTCCTCTACAAAAGAGCGAACCCATCTCCCTTTCCTCTCTGAGTCTTGCGCTACTTTATTGTAAATGGCCCCTTCATAATCCTCTACCCCTCGGACTATCATACCTTCTATTAAAGCTTCTTTATTTGAAAAGTGATACAATAATCCACCTTTGCTTAAACCCGCCTCTTTTGCCACTGCTTCTAAAGTTAATTTAGCAACCCCTTTACATTGTACAATTTGAGAAGCGGCCGCCAAAATCTTTTGCCGCGTTATGCTTATACTCATTCCTTTTTAAAACCCCATTTCTACTAAATTTATATAAATACGAATCTTATTTTTAATATTGTTGATTACTACTAAGTATTTTCTTTATACAACAAAAGCTTCATTACCTTTGAATTTTTAGTTACTTATTCTATTAAAAATTTCCATATCATTCAATATGATAACATTAAATACACAAAGCTGACTATACATCTATACTTTTGTATTTATTGAAAATATATCCATTAATAAAATTTACCGATTTATTCCTTCTTATTACTTTAAGACAGCAGTAATTCTTTCAGTACTAAATAAAAAATGTTATTACTCCCATTAAATTGAGTAATAACATTCTACTTAACAAATTCGCTGCCAACTAGCATCCTTCACATCTTCACTAGTCGGTTTTCTAACTGATCCAATAAAGTGAAACTTTATATCCGCAACATGGACAGGTGTATTTCATTTTGTCACTCCATTATTAACTTGTTTTCCCATATATTCCGACTCACAAAGAATGTAACAGCACAAATCATAGTTATCCCCATGAAAAATGTATTAGAATCTTCATATGTAGTTGGAATGCCTACCGTTACGAAAACAATACTAAAAGCTAAAAATAGATATAATAATAAAGATATAATATAGCTTAGTTTAAATCGTAAAATGATACCTCTAAACAATAGCTCACCAAGTAGACAGCCACCTAAAATAATAGGTACTCCGAAATACAATGTAAGGACTCCCATTTGCGCAGTAGATTGAATTATCTTTCCAATTATGTTCGGCGAAACCAGCTCACTATCGTTTCCCATCCTATCATATAAATCAAGTGCTGTTGCTGAAATAAAGAAACTTAATATAGAAAATGAATACGGTATTAAAAATTTGCTCACTCTCATTCACCTCGCTTTTTTCTTTACATATATTATTCATTATTTCCTATCATTTTTACATAAAAAAATAACCCTCTATGATAAAACATAGAGGGTAGCATTTCTATATAAAAATCTATACCTTATCCTGAAGTGAATCCCGAAAATAGGACAAATATCAAAACACCTAAACCATCTGCTATCTGCTCCCTACATTCTTTAGGGTAGATAGTTTATATGTTTTATTAGAAAGTAGTGCCTTCTTTTTTATAATATTCTTTTGAAATCTCTTCATAAAATGCGGCTGATGTCGCGTAGAAATAAGGTGCTAACCATAAGAAACCGATTCCTACAGTAAGAATACTTAAAATGAACCAACCTAAGAAACTTAAGCATAGTAAAAAGTAATCCATTTTATGTCCATTCATCATATGACGACTCTCAGTAATCGCTTGATTCGCTGTATATTCTGGATGATCATTCAAAATAAAATATGTCATAGAATAAGAAAATGATTTAATAATACCTGGAATAATAAGAAGTAATGTCCATAGAGTCAAGTATACATACATTAGTAAATATGTTAAAAACGACTTCATCAACTTACTTCCATCGCTAAACCATCTAAATATATGACCAATGCGAGCATCAGTCCCACGAATTGCATTTAAAACAAGATAATAGGCACCTATTGTTAATGGACCAATAACAAGCATTACTATAATACTTACTGTAAGTGAATCACTTGCTTCTTCCCAACCCCAAAATATCGAGAAAATACCTGTTGTTAGCATTTCAACAGCTCCAATAAGGATTCCAATTAATAAGGTTGCCCCTACCGCTAGTCCCCATCTTCCTTTTAATGCATCAAGTGCTTCTCTTTTCAACTGACTTATCATATATAACCTCCTAATACTATTTCCATTTTATTATACCATTTATATCAAAAATCCCACATATTTTCCTAAAACAGAAGCATATTACCTTTTTTCATACGTATTGATACATGTGTGCTGTAGTTGTACTAATATATGGATTAAACGACTCTTTTCCCTATAACAAAAAAGCCTGCCTTTCATAATAGGCAAGCTTTCTCAAGTTACATCTCATTTATTTTCTTCTTATACCAATCCTGCATTCTCTCCGCATCTTCTACTCTCGTATGCTCTATTTTATAACTAGATGATGCACTCGAAAACTTATACGTACATAAATCCGCACGGCGCTGGAAATATGATTGTGTCTTCTCCATTGATTGGACGTGTCTTCTTCTAATAAGTCCTGTATATTTTCCGACGCTACGATAGACAAGTGTAATTTGTTCTCCGTTAACACTGTAGCCATTTGTTTTAAATGTTGCGTATCCAAGTGTAAAGATAAGGATTGCGAGCGGTAGTAATGCCCACATGATGTAATACTTTTCAAAGTATATGCTTATTCCAGTAAGCGGGATTGCGAGCATAGCGAAAAAGATAAAACTATCAATGAGATAGCGGCGCAATGCTGCTTTTGGTAACGAAGTAATACTTGCATTCAGTTCGTATGGTAATTGTAAATGCGCGAGTAATTGTTGCACTCGATCTTTTCGAATGATAGGATGCAGTGTAACTTTTTCTTCTTTCCCTTCACTTTGAATGACTTCTACTTGCACAGCACAATAACCGAACGGTTGGCGTAAAATGCCTTCTTTTATCGTAATCCCTTGAATACGGTGCAATTTTAGTACGAGTTCTTTTCTCTCCAGTAACCCTTGCGAAATACGGACTTCATCATTTTTTCGATTCACTGTGAAGTTACCGTGTTTTAACGCGTAGCCAATTGTAGATATCATCCAAGAAACGACAAGTAAAATAGCTACCATGTAAATCCAGCCATATATATCGTGGTCCATTACATATGACGTCACACTATTTTTTATCCATTTCGGAATATACTCATCTACTTGGTGATAAACGAAAAAGATTAAAGAGAACAATACTCCAAATTGACCAGATGTAACAGACGCTATTAAAATCTCTTTCCACGTTAACTTGTACTCTGTCGTTTGTTTTTCCTCTGTAACAATTGCTTTTTCTACTGTATTTTCTGCTGCTTCGTCTAACGTTTTTTCTGCTTTCACTTCTGGAGTTGGCTCATTTAGCAAAGTAATAAGCTCCGTCGCCTCTTCTACCGTAATTCCAGCTAAGCTAACTTCTGCTTCATCGCCCCCGCCAGCTGTTTCAATCTGAATTTTTTTCAAACCGAGCATTTGGTATAGTACGTTAGAACTTGTATTAATTGTTTGAACACGTTCTTTATTTAAGTAGCTCTCCTTTTTCACAAAGAGACCTTGTTTCACATGTAATACGTTATTTTCGACCCAGTATACTTTGTAATACCAGCCTACGATAGCTGAAATAATTGTGATCAACGCAAAACCAATAGGAACTAAATACCAAAATGGAAACTTTCCCCTTAAGCTAAAAAGAAAAATAATGAGTGGTATAAAATCTGTTATTTTTAATTCTAATAACATCGTGATTGGATGCTGCCTCTTATACATCCTCATCACTCACTTTCGCTAATTCTGCGATTTTCGTTTTCAACATTTCAGCTTCATACATCGTTAAACCTGGGATGCTATGAGAAGTTGCCGCTGTTGAAATGTGTAATTCTGCTAATCCGTATTTTCTCATAATTGGCCCTTGTTCAATCGTAACGTGCTGCACACGAATCATCGGTACTAATACGCGCTTTACGACGAAAAGACCATGCTGAATTTCAAGTTCTTCTTCATTTAGTTGGTAGCTGTAATAACGTTGACGTAGTTTCGGAAACGTAAAGTAATCAAACGGTGTATATACAATTGTTAATCCGATGAGCACATAGAAAATCCAAGCCCACCAATTAAACTTAATCATAAAGAAAAGATATGCTAAAATGACTATAATACTGATTCCTAGCTCAATTAAAGAACGCGCTTTCCACACCTTGACCATGTCAGGGTGAATTTCATTTTTCAATGGATCCATGTAACCACTCCAAATCTAGTAATCTAATATATAAATACTCTCAATCTATATTTTACGTAACTTTACAGAAAATTGAAATTCAATCTTCTTTCTTCTCAGGAATAAAATATCCGAACCAAAGTAGCCAAATGAAACCGATTAACTTCATCCAATTTCCATCCGCTTGAAAAGCTTCAATCATACCTGGTATTTTATAAACCCCAATAAATCCAAGAAAACCGAGCCACCAGTTTTTTTGCATTTTCATCTTTACTCCTCCTTCATGACGTTTTTCACATTTCGAATCCAAATTTCTTTATACTTTAACTGGAATCCCATGAGCATATAGTTGCTCATATTATCAATCACGAGTGCTAGCGTATGAGCATTTTCTTCCGTTTCATGTTGTGACACTACGTCAAGTTCTACGCCTTTCTTCAATAAATCGTGGAAACCATTTAAGAAATCTTCTTGTATTTCAAATAAGCGTTTCTGATACTTTTCATTTCGCGATGCAGTTACGATAAATTCATTGATAACGCGTAATATCCCTTCTTGCCCTTCATATTCAGAGAGCATATGTAAACCATCAGCAATTAACTTTTCTGCAAAGTTTTCTTTCGTATATTGCTCTTTATCGAAATAACTCACGAAATGATATCCAGAGAAAATTTCTTCAAATAAAAAATCGATTAACGCTTCTTTAGAAGAAAAATGATAATAAATAGCCGGTTTTGAAATACCTACCTCTTTCGCAATCATGGAAAGACTCATCTTCTCAATGCCGTGTTCTGCCATAAGTTTAAATGATGCCTCTACAATGTTTTGCGATGTTTGTAAATTCTTCGTCATACTGTACCTCACTTGTTTTTACTTACCGGTCGGTAAGTAAATTATAAAATAAAACGAAATGATTTTCAATTTAGTTAGCGTTCTAGAAGGTGTTTATTGGAAATTACAGAAAGTTATACAGTAAAAGCAACATATAACAATAAGGAGGATATCATATGGGACTTGGTGGTAATGGCGGTAGTGGTGGTAATGGCGGCGGTGAAGCAGGACAAGCTGGTAAGAGCGGATTTTCATTAATCATTGTACTTTTTATCGTATTGATTATAGTTGGAGTTAGCTATATCGGACTTGGCTTCTAAGAAAAGGCGTCCTACGTTACACATGTAGGACGCCTTCTTTTTAATCCCTATTCAGCAATCGCATACGATAACAATTCATCGTCACTTCTCCGAGTCTTTGCAGTAGTTGATAGTTCGCATATGCGCCTACCGGGGCACCGATTATTGGTACGAGCTGCAGCATTTTGGCTAAATCGATATAGTCTCGGTACTCTGTTTGGAACTTTTCCCAGTCCATATGATTTTCTTCTTCTGTATCCCACGTTTCGATTGCTTTCCATATTTCTTTTCGGTGATCGTCACTTGAAAAGGCAAGCTGAAAAACATGAAGGATAAAAAGGCGCTCTTCTTTGTTGCTCGTATCAAATCCGTACAATGTCGCTGCATCGAATAAAAATTTAATTTTAATGCCGAGTAAAAGCGGAAAGTCAGCAAGACCGAGGAGAATACCGCCAGCCCCCGTCCCTGCCCCTTCTGCCGCTGCTATTTTTTTATACTCATCCATTTTTTTACGAACTTCATCGTCACGTCTTTGCAGTGACCATGTCGTCTCTTTTAGCTTCGGCTTTATAAAGTTTGACCCGGCGCTGATTGTTTGCACCATCATACGAATCGTCTCTGTTAGTACCTTTTGTACTTTCGCCGGAATGAGCTGTTGCACCTTCGTCTGCACTTTCTTTGAGAACCGTGTCATCATAGAAGAATCTTTCATAAATGTAGCTTTCCACTGCTCCAGTTCTTTTATAACCTTTTCTTCATATGTAATCATAGGTTCATTCCCTTCAATTTAAACGCTCAATGCGCTTCGCCCCGTATTGGTAAACGAAACCGATACTAAATAATATGCTTACGATAAGTAAAATTCCTGTCATCATGAAATCTTTCGTTGCTAGTGCAAATATAACTGTAAAGATTACGCTCCCGATGATTAGAATCGCGTTTAATAAAGTAAGAAAATCTTTCTTCTTCTCTTCTCCCCCTACCGGATACAAATCAAGCCAAATCTTCATGCGGTGATGTTTCCATAAAGTTAATAGCTGATAGCCGATTAAATATAGGAAGATAAAACTTACGATAAATCGCCCGTATAAAAATGGAATGAAGTAAAGAATAACTCCTCCAAGAGCAAGCAAACGCACATATAATCCAAAATAGTTACCTGATCTTAAAAACGTTCTCGTATATAAGTATAAATATGTACGCTTTTCACCAATCATCGAAAGAATGAAATCGAGCCATTTTCTGCGTGCTACTCTTTCTTTTAATGCTGGTACATCAACGAACATGTTCGCGATGCGGTATAGCAGCATCATCTTCTTACCTTCTTCAGAAATTAAATACTCCCAGTTTAGTGGCTTTCCCTTTACCATTTGATGCATGATAGCAAGGTATAACACCATGAGAAGGACGATTCCACCAATGAAAAGAACTGAAGTACGTTCTACAAGGAAATATACAAATAAACCGTTTAGGATAAAACGAATGAACCAATCCGCTCTTTGTATATTTTGATCTGTTAAAAATGACTTTTCCCACGCTACAAATAAATTCCACGCTTTTACAATGACAAATGCAAGTACGATCCATATGTAGCCAGCTCCTGTTTGCTTCATTTGTTGGAAGTATAACGGAGCAAGCGCAGCTGCTACGATTGCGATTATGTATAACTGAATCATAAATGTAAAAAGAAATGCCTTTGTGAAGTAAGGTTTTAACTTTTCTTCAACTGGCAGTAAGTAAACGAGATCCGCTTCTTTTAATAATGTTTGAATGGATCCAGCCGTTAACACGAGTCCAATTAATACTGCCATTACGAGCGCCGCCGGAAACGAAGGTGTTAACGTTTGTAACCATTGCTGGTAATAATACGCTCCCGCACCAATGATGAACACGAAAATAAATTTCAAATGATCATTAAATACGTATTTACTATATGTACGAACTTCTTTTAGAAAGTGACGAAATCGTTCTTTCCATAACGCTGTGCTATTCATAATCTTCTTCCTTTGTTAGCGCGATGTAAATATCATCTAACGTTGCACCTGGCATATTAAACTGTGATTGCAGTTCAGATAGCGTTCCCTTCGCTCTTACTTCACCTTGATGCAAAATAATGAACGAATCACAATAACGCTCTGCCGTCGCTAAAATATGTGTGCTCATTAAAATACCGGCACCACTCTTTTTCATTTGGTCCATCATTTGAAGAAGGGATTGAATCGCTAACGGATCTAATCCAACGAAAGGTTCATCTACTATGTAAAGAGATGGCTCCACTAAAAATGCGCTCATAATCATTACTTTTTGTTTCATTCCTTTTGAGAAATGAGATGGAAACCATTTTAAACGATTTTTCATACGAAACTCTTGTAGTAGTTGTCCTACACGTTCTTCATATTGTTTTTCATCAACCCCATACGCCATAGCTGTTAATTTCAAATGCTCTTCTAACGTTAATTCATCATATAATACCGGCGTTTCCGGAATGAATGAAAAGCTAGAACGGTACGCTGTCATATCATCACGAATTGTTTTCCCATTAATTGTGACAGTTCCTTTTTTCGGTTCCATTAAACCGATAATATGTTTAATCGTCGTACTTTTACCAGCTCCATTTAAACCGATTAAGCCGACAAGTTCGCCTTTATTAACAGAGAACGAAACGTCTTTTAATACAGGTCGTTTCGTATATCCTCCTGTAACATTTTCTACACGCAATAACTCGCTCATACGACACCACTTTCTTCATTAGTATTCATTCTATATTCATCTTACCAAAAATTATGCTGTACTACATAGTATCCATGTACTCAAAAAAAATTTTTAAATTTATTAGCATATATTTTTCCGAAAGCGGACATCATAATTATTGAAGAAGGAACACATTGAAAAAGCAACCACCAATTGATGAGTACAACAACATAGTGAAGTCATCATGAAATGGGGTGTCCAAGTTGGACAATGAAATTTACACATAACCAGATCATTTGTTTCATTTTCGAAACGGGGTGTCTCTGAAAGAGCATATACTGTTTTAAAAAATAAACAATTTCATTTTAAAAAAGATTGCAATTCATTTCACTTGAAAATGGGGTGTCTACGGCAGAAACTTTAGCCGATTTACCGTGCATTTCTTAAATAAATGAGGTGTCTGCGAAACGTAAATTACGATAATGCTTTTTCAATCCCTCTTCAGAAAACAGGAAGCTGAGTCAGCTTCCTGTTTTTCGTGTTTGTTCTCTTATGTAATTATGGTAAAATACGGCTAAGGATATTTGAAAGGATGAGATCAATGAATCATACAGCAGACAATTGTATTTTTTGTAAAATCATTGACGGGCAAATCCCTTGCTCAAAAGTATACGAAGATGAACATGTGCTTGCATTTTTAGATATTAGTCAAGTAACAAAAGGACATACTCTTGTTATTCCGAAAGTTCACAAACAAGACATTTTTGCGTTAACGCCAGAAATCGCATCACACATTTTTTCTGTCGTTCCAAAAATCGCAAATGCGATTAAAGCAGAGTTTAATCCAGTTGGCTTTAACCTACTTAACAATAACGGTGAAAAAGCTGGACAAACTGTGTTCCACTTCCACCTTCATTTAATTCCACGCTACGGTGAAAAAGATGGTTTCGGTGCTGTTTGGAAATCACATCAAAATGAATACACTATGGAAAATTTACAAAACATCGCAAGTACAATTGCAAATAGTGTGAAATAATGACACTATAAGAAGGCGTAATACATAACAAGCCACTTCCCTGAAGTCATCAAATTCCGCATGGCTTGTTTCTTTACTTAAAATGCTCAGGGATGATTGTTTGTGCATAGCACATATAAGAAAGATATGCATATTTTTCCCATCATGAATACGAACAAAAAATAAGGAGGTCTCCTTTTATGTCAAAAGCTAAATCCTTTATTACAGGTGTTATTTGCGGCGGAGCAGTTGCTGGACTAGCTGTTCTTTTCTCAACTCCTTCTTCTGGTAAAGACATGCGCGGCAAGTTAAAAGAAAAAGGAAATGATATTAAAAAGACTTTAGCTGATATTACAGCCGATACGAAATTATTAAAGCGTCAAATTGTTGAAACTGCTTCAGAAGGTAAAGAAGTGTTTCAAGAATTAAAAGATGACATGCAAGACACGCTTTCTAACTGGAAGCAAGATATTTCTCAAAACAAGCGCCATATTGAGAAAGAAATTTTGGACATCCAAAAGTCAATTGAGAAACTACAAGAAGCTGTTCCAGAAAAAGCGTAAACAAATTCCTGCTTAGTTTTTTGCATATAACAAATATTTTTTATATAAATTGACCTTGACACGGCATATCGTATAGATATGCCGTGTTTTTATGCATTTACAATATATGTTATCACTTAACATGTAAGGACAACGTATGTATTCACGACTCATAAAACGCTTCCATAGTTATGCATGATTTGTATAGAATGTCATTTTTCCGAAAAATTTTCACAATTCTCACAAAAAGACTTTATTAATTTTTATTTTACTGGCATAATAGATAGTAATGAAAAAAGAATGTTAAAGTGGGTGAGTAAATGAAAAGTGGAGAAAAAGATTACTCGGTAAAAGAAGCGATGATTTTCAGCCAACGCATTGCTCAATTATCGAAAGCGTTATGGAAATGTGTAGAGAAAGATTGGCAGCAGTGGATTAAACCTTACGATTTAAATATTAATGAACATCATATTTTAACAATCGCTTATCATTTAAAAGGGGCTTCTATTTCTGAGATTGCTAAGTTTGGAGTTATGCACGTATCAACAGCGTTTAACTTCTCGAAAAAGCTGGAAGAACGCGGCTATCTTGTATTCTCAAAAAAGGAAGATGATAAACGAAATACGTACATTGAAATTACAGACAAAGGGGAAGAATTACTACTTCGCTTAATGGAAGAGTATGATCCTGAAAATAATTCAGTGTTTAATGGGGCTCTTGCACTTCGTAATTTTTATGGGAAGTTCCCAGAAAATATCGAACTGATTGCAATCCTGCGTAACATTTACGGACAAGACTTTATCGATATTTTTGAGAAATCATTAGAAGATATTGAAGAGAACTTTACAGAATCCGATCAAAAGTTAGTTAAGAAATAATCTATTTATTTTTTCGCAATCATGCTTAAGAATTCATTCATAAGCGGCTTAAATAAACCTTGTTTTGCTAGCGCTTCCGCAGTTTCGTGTACTTCGAGCTGATGTGGAAGCGCTTTTTCAAATTGATCTAACAGCGCATCGAACAAAAGAAGTCCTTCTGCTTTCTCCACTACATATTGCTCGTTCAGTTTTTCACAAAGATTTAGTATACGTTCAATATCTTTTTTACGAGCTTTTTTCTTTATGATCAAAGAATAAAATGGACACTTCTCTTCATCAATCATTTTAAATAATAAGTCTACATAGTATTCAGCTTGTTCTAATCTTCTAACAACGTCCATTTTCTCCCTCACTTTCTAACACAAAGTCTTCTATTTCTGAATTTTGTAACACGAACAAAATATCGTGTGATACAATATATGTATATGTATTTTAGCCAAAAGGAGGTCTCGCCTCATGACACTTATAACAGTTGTTTTTGTCGCATTCGCACTTCTTGTTATATTTTACACGAATTTCATGACACATACACTGTGTGAACGAAAACAAATAGCTGCGAGCCGCCAGCCCGGTGTCTTTCGGGTTATTAATGTATGTATAACAATTTTATTAATTTCTAGTTATATAGAAATTATATTTCATGGAAAGTGAGGAAGGAAAGCCCCTTCCTCACTTTTTTCCTCTATAAGCAAATTATACCTACAATAACCAATAAAATAAACAGTACAAGTAATAAAATAAGTTGAGAATTCATCCCCATCCCCTCCTCTATTCTGTATATGCGGCATACGCCCAATATGGCACACTTTCAAAATCTGACACGTGCTGGTTAATTTTTCTTTATCAATATGAAAACGCGTCGAAATATGATATATTAAATTTTGTACATATTGCTTATACTATAGAACAAAACATTCATCAAAACTTTATCCTCAGCCACGGTAAGCCCTGTTAAGCGCGCTTTACCAATATAAAAAAGCAAAAGTATCAGTGAGACTTAATCGGGCTCTTATGAATCAAAATTCATTGGTGTAGGATAAATTAAAAATACATAATAGTAGGAGTGTTTATCGAATGAAGAAAGCTATGCTTGCCTTAGCCGCAACAAGTGTAATCGCATTATCAGCATGTGGAACATCATCATCAGACAAAATTGTTACATCTAAAGCTGGTGACATTACAAAAGAAGAATTCTACGATCAAATGAAGACACAAGCTGGTAAACAAGTACTAAACAACATGGTTATGGAAAAAGTACTTATTAAAAACTACAAAGTTGAAGACAAAGATGTAGACAAAAAGTTCGATGAAATGAAAAAACAATACGGTGATCAATTCGATACACTAATGAAACAACAAGGTATTAAAGAAGAAACTATTAAAAATAGTGTGCGTGCTCAATTAGCTCAAGAAAAAGCGGTTGAACAATCGATTACTGATAAAGATGTAAAAGCAAAATTCGAGGATTATAAAAAAGAAATTAAAGCAAGTCATATCCTTGTAAAAGATGAAGAAACTGCTAAAAAGGTGAAAGATGAACTTGCTCAAGGTAAATCTTTCGAAGAATTAGCAAAACAATACTCTGAAGATACAGGCTCAAAAGAAAAAGGTGGCGACTTAGGATTCTTCGGACCAGGGAAAATGGTAAAAGAATTTGAAGAAGCAGCTCAAAAGTTGAAAAAAGGTGAAGTAAGCGAACCTGTAAAAACACAATTTGGTTACCATATTATTAAAGTAACTGATAATCACGCAGATGCAACTTTCGATAAAGCAAAAGCTGATATTAAAAAATCACTAGTTCAAGAAAAAACACAAGATGCTCAATTTATGAACGATCTTATGATGAAAGAAATCAAAAAAGCTGACGTAAAAGTTGACGATAAAGATTTAAAAGATCTTTTCGAAGAGAAGAAAACTGACGCTAAGAAAGACGAAAAGAAATAATGAAAAGCTCGGGATTAGCCCGAGCTTTTTTTATCCCCTCTTCTCCCAGTAGTTAATCTAGATTCGGTAAATGAAATTATATCAGCGATTTTCGAAATATATCGACTTACCGACAAAAAACGACAACAAGCGTGACTCCCTCTTCAAACACAAAAAAACCTTGATCCACGCCACGTAGAACCAAGGTTTATCTTATTATCATTGATTAAATGAAAAAACTATGTTAAATTAGAACAGAAACACGTTTTACAAAACAAAAGGAACGTATTTATCCGTATCTTAATTGTACACCAAAACACATCTTCAGTCAACCTCTATTTTTCACTTTTAAAGGAGTGCTTACCGTATGAACAAAAAACTTGATCTAGAGCAAAAAAGATTGGATACCGTAATTGAAACAATTACGGAGCAAATTGATAAACTGGAAAACGAAACTGGCAGACGCCGAGCAGAAGTAATCAATATTCGTAAACACTTTTGGGATGATGTGAAAGTGAATACTGATACTTTCGATGATTATCTTGAAACAGTTATCAACTTAAGACAACAAGCTCAGTCACTAGCTGTCACACAAATTACCCATAAGCACACCTTTAATCGACTTGCCGCATTAAGACGCATGCATAAAGCACCTTATTTCGGACGAATTGATTTCAAAGAAGAAGGAGAATCTGCCGCGGATCAAATTTATATCGGCGTCGCTACACTTACTGATGCAAGCGGAGAAAACTTCCTTATATATGACTGGCGCGCACCTATTTCGAGTGTGTACTATGATTATCCACCAGGACCTGCTGAATACAGTACACCAGGCGGCGTAATCCACGGTAATGTGGAGAAAAAATTACAATACATTATTCAAAATGGCGAGATTGATTCTATGTTCGATACGAGCCTTACAATTGGTGATGAAATCTTGCAACAAGCGCTTGGAAAAGGCACGAACAAACATATGCAAAGCATCGTTGCTACGATTCAGCGCGAGCAAAATGAAATTATCCGTCACGATGAAGGCCGACTCCTTATCGTGCAAGGAGCCGCTGGTAGTGGTAAAACATCAGCTGCATTGCAACGAATCGCCTACTTACTATATAAATATCGCGAATGGCTAAAAGCAGATCAAATTATTCTCTTCTCTCCTAACTCTATGTTCAATAGCTACGTTTCTAACGTACTACCTGAACTCGGCGAAGAAAATATGCAGCAAGTTACATTCCAAGAATATTTAAATCATAGACTAAGTAAGTCATTTGAAGTTGAAGATCCTTATGAACAATTAGAATATATGTTAACTGAAACGAATAATCCTACCTATAAAACGAGAAATGCGAGCATCCGATTTAAAGCATCCACTCAATTTTTCGAGATGATTAGAGCGTACAGACAATCTCTTGAATCTTCAGGCATGCTATTTAGAGGAATGAAATTTAGAGGAAAACTGATTGTTTCTGCGAAAGAAATTACAGAACAATTTTACAATACCGACTCCTCCCTCCGCTTCCATAGTCGAATTGAGAAGTTAACGGATTGGCTAAATAAGCAAATAGATGCACTTGAAAAAGCAGAACTGAAAAAGCCTTGGGTAGAAGAAGAAATTGAATTACTTAGTAAAGATGAATACCAAAAAGCTTATAAATATTTACAGAAAAAAGGCGAGTTTGACGACAACTCCTTTAATGATTTTGAAAAAGAAACGAGAGTACTTGGACGTATGATTGTCCGTAAAAAATTGAAGCCACTGCGTAAAGGCGTTCAAACATTACGCTTTATCAATTTCACAGGCATATATAAACAACTTTTCACAGATGCATCATGGGTTACTGAGAAAAAACCGAAAGAGTGGGATGACATTTGCTCCTTAACAGTAAACATGCTTGATGAAGGAAAACTATATTACGAGGATGCGACTCCATTCTTACTTTTAAAAGAATTAATTGAAGGCTTCCAAACGAACAGATCGATTAAACACGTACTCGTAGACGAAGCGCAAGATTATTCGCCGTTTCAGTTCGAGTTTTTAAAACGTCTCTTCCCTGCTGCAAGAATGACTGTACTCGGAGACTTTAACCAAGCGATATTTGCTCATGCGAGTGAAACGGTTAATTTCGATACACTTACAAATTTATACGGTCCAGACGAAACAAACGGCATTAACTTAACTCGTAGCTACCGCTCAACAAAACCGATTATTGAATTTACACGTGCTCTCGTACCGGAAGGCAAGAACATTCACGCCTTTGAACGTGACGGCGAGAAACCTACAGTGACGAAAGTATCGAATGTCAACGAACTGCACGAACGTATTACTGCCAAAGTTGCTGAACTACAAAAAGAGCAGCACAATACGATCGCAATTATATGTAAATCTGCAGCTGAAAGCGCAGCTGCATACGAAGCACTTAATCATATCGATAATATTAAACTCGTGAAGAGTAACTCAGCCGAGTATGAGCAAGGCATTGTCGTAATCCCTGCTTACTTAGCGAAAGGTATTGAATTTGATGCTGTTATTATTTACAATGCTTCTAAAGATGTGTACAGCGATGAGAGCGTTCGTAGATTGTTCTACACTGCTTGCACACGCGCAATGCATGAATTGCAACTTTATAGCGTTGGCGAGGTTAGTCCTTTTATACTTGGAGCTGATTCGGAGAGTTTTAAGCTTATAATGAAAACACCTTGATAATTCAAGGTGTTTTTCTCATTCTAAAAGGAATATCTTTACGTCGATATACACTTAGCACGATTCCCATTATAAATGCGTGAAATAGAGTTGGTATCAAGCCGTAACTAATAAAGGGTAATGATATAGAGACACGTGGTAATATCCCAAGAATCATGCCAACGTTATAAACGAAATGGAATACAAAAAGAGTTACTCCACCAACGAGGAGTAATTTACCATAACCATCATTTATTTTATAAGCTATATTCATTATTCTTACTGCAAAAAGAGACAAAATCAAGACAAGAACTAGCGCAAGCACATATCCATAATAGTAAGTCAAACTTGCAAATACAAAATCAGTATGAGTAGCAGGGATAGACTTTATATTTCCATATGTACCAAACCAACCTGCCGATGCCATTGCCTCTTTTAAACGTAAATACCATTGATCATGCTCTGGGTTTAAAAACCCTAAAATTCTAGCTATCCGGTATTCTTTTACGGCAGACCAGGAAAATAAATCCCTAATAATAAAGAAACAAATCGGTAACATTGTAATGAGCCAGGCCGTTTTCTTTCCTAGCTTACTCCACCAAAGCATAACAAATACCATCGTGATATAGATGAACAGTGGTAAAAGAGTTGATGTAGTTAGAAATAAATATAAAGAAAATAAATACAACATGAGAAGATGTATAAACTTTAATCTACTGTTATTGAAAAAAGAAGCCCAGGCTAGAAGGAAGAATGGTATTGTCATTAGACAGTCAATTTTGATGGGACCAATTTTCATTAACGCTTCCCCATTTATAGAAATAGTCGGAAAACATTTTATAGCTAACAAGATAAGTATTCCAATTGTATAAAACAGCCATCCAAACCTCTCTAGCTTCCGGTAATCAAGCAACATCATCCCAATGGCTGTTGCAATCCCAAGAATTACAAAAATTACTTTGTTCATTAGTAAATCATCCGTATGCCCAAAAGCGATTATTGGTAAAAAACCTAATCCCATAGCAGCTACTAATAAAATAAGTAAAAACCAATCCACCTTTGGCTTATGAAGTTTATTAAGTTCTTGCCCTAGTTTAATCGGACTTCCCATTTGTTCCACCGCTTTATTTTCAGCGACTTCCTCGCTCAAACCTTTTTCTATCCATGTGTTCTTCGCCTGTTTTAGGTGAAAATCTAGTTCCGTTGCTACAAAATCTTTCGCTTCTTTTGATTTAATATAATTCGTAACTTCGCTTACAAAACGCTCCCCTTTTTTATTCAATTTCTCCTCACTCCTGTACTAAGCCTTTTAATATAAATTGTACCTTCGTAGCATTTTTTTCTGCCTTTCGCAGCATCTTTCTTCCTTTATCGTTTAATTGATAATATTTCGCTCCTGCATGATCCCAGCTAGATTGGATCAAACGGTTCTGTTCCAGACGATGTAATACGGTATATAAAAACCCTTCATTTCCTTCGAATTTCCGAATCCCTCTCCCTCGTAGTAGCTGTGACAATTCGTACCCTGTTTTTTCATTACTGAGGAGTTGTAAAATCGCTAAAGAGATGTCCTCTTCCTTCTCGTTTGAAGCATTGATTTTTTCGCGCACCTGCTTTCGATGTTGATCAGAAAAACTCAAATGTTTAAACGTTGTATTCTCCATTGATTTTCGCAGGCCTTTTAATTGATCTTCCATTTGATTATTCCTCCAATCCTTTCTTCAAAAGCTCCTTCGCTTTTTTCAGTCTCGTTTTTATCGTATTTTCCTTTACGTCTATTACTATAGCAATCTCTTTAATTGATAACTCTTCATAATAAAATAGATAAATGACTTCTCGATATTTTATCGGTAAATTCATTACTGCAGAAGCCAGTTCACGGTCCTCCGCATTTTGAATGACAGTTTGTTCGACACTACCATTTTGAACCCCCATATAAGCAGCTTCATCCTCTGTCACGATCACCTTGTTGTTATACCAACTTTTTATATAGTCCTTACATTGATTAATCGCAATTCTCCATAACCACGTTTTCACATTCGATTTCCCTTTATATGTATGAAGAGATTTATAACATTTCACAAATATATCTTGCGTTACATCCTCCGCAACCTCTTTATTATTCACATATGAATACACAAGCTGCAGGACTTCTTGTCCATACTTGTTCATTATTTCGTCGATAAGTTCCTCCTTATCTTCTATTTCAAACGCTTCTATCGTTAATTCATCCACATCATTTCCTCCTTCCCATATATTAGACGACGCACTGCATGGAAAAGTTTTATAAATACATAAAAAAATACGGATGGTAATGTCCATACCGTTTTTTTATGAATATTTATTTACTTCTTGTCCCCTGACACTAATGTTCTGCTTAAAAACAGGAATTTTCATCCATATATCTTGTTCCCTATTTTAAAACATAATACAATGAATACGTAACTTAATAAGCTATAACTAGTAGGTGTGGCAATCATCTCTTCCATTTTGAAAAAAGGGGGGAGGTGATAATATAATCGCGATGTTTATAATTAAATTAGTGTATGGTATCCTAACCGGAGCTGGCGTTGTCATCGGTAGAAGATACGTCGGTCCGTGGCTAATTTCTGTATACAAAAAAGCGAGAACCACCCTGCTTCGTGGAAAAGGTAAGGGCGGTTCTCGGCTAAAACGTTAATGTAATTGTCTTATAACCGCACCTACTACCACCACAATAGCAAGTTAGGTTACACAAGGCAGAAGTTTCTCAGGCTTCTGTCTTTTTTATTTTATGCAAAATTCACACTACATACTCTATCATTATTGTAACACATTTTATTTATTTTTAGTCAAGAGAAAAACTACCTAAAGGGCTCCCCTTCAGGTAGTTCTCTATTTTACGCTAACGCAGCTAGACTTTTTCAAGTTCAGCTGTGCCGCTCTCATCATTTATAGCACCAATAAAGACGGATTATGTACCCGCTTCATAACAGTATGAGTAAACAAGGAACAACACCTATTACGAATATAAAAAATCCTCTCACTATATAGCACCTATGTTTTCAGCAATACTCTATTACCATCAAACTAAATTTGTATAATTTAAACTACAGAATAGCAAGCTAATTTTCAAATATCTTCTTGCGCATTATCCTAAATTTATTATCTATTTGTATCATGCTTATAAATAAAAGATATCCTACCGACGCACCGAGCATATTTATAGCAATCCGCCACACATCAAAAACATCAGACAAAGTTAGTAAATGTAATATCTCCCAAACAAGAAAGGTCATAACATACCACTTACGAGCTTTCTTATAGTTAGTCACTTTATTAATCAGCACTGGAACGAAAAATCCAAATGGAACTACTAATATTATATGTTGTAAAACACTTAACCAATAAGTTGAGTTTCCCCAAGGACCTGGATGTGCAATAAAATCTTTAACTTGCCAAAGTGTTATTCCAAAAAGTTGTAATAACGTTTCTAAATCAGATATATGTAAAAATTGCTGCCAAAATTCAATGGGATGATAGACAGTCCCACCTGTCAAACTGCGAACAGAGTCAAATGTAGAAGTTGAAATAAACGTTCCTAAAAAGACAATAAAACAAATGATTATATAAGGAATACATAAAATTTTTGATAATACCTTTAATGGTCTAGGAACTTCGTATACCGATTTATTAATCTCTACGCCAATAACTTTTGATTCTCCAAAACTTTGAATCGCTTTATAAATCGCTTCTTTTTCATTCATACCTTGTTCCATATATTCTTCTTTCAAGCTGTTCAAGTGATCATACATTTCTAGAAATAACTCATCCTGTTCAATATCACTAAGTTCTGAATAGGCTAAAATAGACTTAATATACTCATCAAATTCACTCATAAATAACTCCTTTCTGACAAGCTTGAATTAATGCTGTTACACTCTCCCAAGAATTCACTTTCTTCTGCAATTCTTTTTTCCCTTTATCTGTAATAGTATAGAATTTCCTTTTCATCCCATTCTCAGATTCATTCCAATAAGATTCAAGAAACTCCTTTTTCTCTAATCTCTTTAAAGCAGGATACAAAGTTCCCTGCCCCATACTATACAAATCTTCACTTGCATCCTTTAAACTTTGAGCTATTTCATATCCATATGTATCACGTTTTGCAATGATAGAAAGTAATAAAATATCTATACTTCCCTTCAAGATTTCTTTGTCCAACAATACCACCACCTTATATACATCGTATAACAACATATGTCGTTATGCAATATAGTTAGAAGAATATTCCATAAAAAAAGAACCACCTAAAGGCTCCCCTTCAGGTGGTTCTCTATTTTATGCTAACGCAGCTGCCTGTTCTTGTTGATCTACAGGAATAACAGCGTCTGTTAGTGCTTTTTCTAGTTCTGCTGTATATTTCATTTGTTCTTCTTTGCTCCAGCCTAGTTTCGCAGCCATGTAGTTGATTACTGCTTCTTTCCACTCATATACCCAGTGGATGTTGAAGAATACAGCGCCTCTGCGGCGTACGAAGAAGTCAACTGGTTTTGCTGTCATTTCGTAATCCATTGCGTATACAAGCGGGATTAGAACGTCAAGCGGCATGTTGTATTCTTTCGCTTCGTCTTTATGTTTTTTCGCTAAGTCAAATAGTACGTCAACGTTAGAACCATAGAATTTCGCGAATTCTTCTGCTTGTGCTGTTGTTAAACCATATTTCGTACCTTCGCCAGCTTTTTTCGCAACGAATGCTGGGAATCCGTGTGAACCATCTACATGTCCACCAGAGATTGGCATATGTTTCGTGTCGCTCTTCGGATATGCGCTATGACCTTCTTTTTGTAGTAAGTTCGTTACGTAGTCTACTACCATTTCAGCCATTTTGCGGTATCCTGTTAATTTACCACCTGCGATTGTAATTAAACCAGATTCAGAAGTCCAAATTTCGTCTTTACGAGAAATTTCAGATGCACTCTTACCCTCTTCATAAATTAACGGACGTACACCAGCCCAGCTTGATTCAATGTCTTTCTCTGTAATTTTCACGCTTGGGAACATGTAGTTAATCGCATTAATGATGTATGTGCGATCTTCTGTTGTCATTTGTGGTACAGCTGCGTCTTTATCGTAGAACGTATCTGTTGTACCTACATAAGTTTTTCCGCCGCGAGGAATCGCGAACACCATACGTTTATCTGGTGTATCGAAGTAAATCGCTTGACCTAATGGGAAACGTTTTTGGTCAATTACTAAGTGAACACCTTTTGATAACTGAAGTACTTTTCCTTTTTTCGAGTTATCTTTTTCACGAAGTGTATCTACCCAAGGGCCAGCTGCGTTTACAATTTTCTTACCGTAAACTTCGTATACTTCTCCGTCTAGTAAATCGATTACACGTACACCGCATACTTTTCCATCTTTATATAAGAAACTGTCTACTTTTGCATAGTTAACAGCTTTTGCGCCGTGCTCAATTGCTTCTTTCATTACTTCAATTGTAAGACGCGCATCATCTGTACGATATTCTACGTAGTAACCGCCGCCTTTTAATCCTTCTTTTTTTACAAGAGGCTCTTTGTTTAATGTTTCTTCACGGTTAAACATCTTTCTGCGCTCACTTCGTTTTACACCTGCTAAGAAGTCGTATACACGAAGACCAATTGATGTACTAAATGATCCGAACGTACCACCTGTATGGAACGGAAGTAACATCCACTCTGGTGTTGTTACATGGGGACCGTTCTCATATACGATCGCACGCTCTTTACCCACCTCTGCTACCATTTTCACTTCAAGTTGTTTTAAATAACGTAGACCACCGTGTACAAGCTTCGTTGAACGACTTGATGTACCTGCTGCAAAGTCCTGCATTTCAAACACAATTGTTGATAACCCGCGTGTTGCTCCATCTAATGCAATACCAGAACCAGTAATACCTCCACCAATTACGATCACATCTAACTCTTGTTTATTTACTCCGTTTAATACGTCTTTACGTTGTTTACTTGAAAATTTCATGGTAATTCCTCCCTTTGATAACGAAAAAAGAGACCACAAACTCCGCTATAGATTTCGCCTCTATAGCGCGTTGTGGTCTCTCCAAATCTCCTACCGAATTATTAACTTGTCACCATTATAACACTGTTTATGATTATTTGAAAGCTTTTGTTGCTTCAATTGCTTTTTTCCATCCAGCATATAGCTCTTCGCTTGTTTTCGCTTCCATCGTTGGTTCAAAGCGTTTGTCCATATGCCACTGTTCTTTAATTTCATCTTGGTTTTTCCAATATCCAACCGCAAGACCAGCTAAGTATGCTGCACCTAGAGCCGTTGTTTCGTTGATCACTGGACGCTCTACAGGAACATCTAAAATATCACTTTGGAACTTCATTAAGAAGTTATTTTTAACTGCTCCGCCATCAACGCGTAATGTTTTCAGTTCAATACCTGAATCTGCTTCCATTGCGCATAATACATCTTTCGTTTGGTAAGCTAAAGATTCTAGCGTTGCACGAATGAAGTGCTCTTTCGTCGTACCGCGTGTTACACCAAACATAGCGCCGCGTACTTCACTATCCCAATAAGGTGTTCCTAGTCCAACGAATGCTGGTACAACGTATACACCATCAGTTGATTCAACGCGACTCGCATACACTTCACTCTCACTTGCATCTTTAAACATGCGCATTCCGTCACGTAACCACTGAATTGCAGAACCTGCTACGAAAATACTTCCTTCTAATGCGTAGTTTACTTTACCATCTATTCCCCATGCAATTGTTGTTAATAGACCATGCTCAGAAGCTACTGCTTTTTCACCTGTGTTCATTAACATGAAGCAACCAGTTCCGTAAGTATTTTTCGCCATACCTTCACCGAAACAAGCTTGTCCAAATAATGCTGCTTGTTGGTCACCAGCTACACCTGCAATCGGTACATTTTGACCGAAGAAGTGGTAATCAATTGTTTCTCCGTAAATTTCAGATGATGGACGTACTTCTGGAAGCATGCTCTTTGGTACTGTTAACATTTCTAGAAGCTCATCATCCCACTGTAAGTCGTGAATGTTAAACATTAACGTACGTGATGCGTTTGAGTAATCTGTTACGTGTGATTTACCACCAGATAGTTTCCATACAAGCCACGAATCAATTGTTCCGAATAATAGATCGCCGTTTTCTGCTTTTTCTCTTGCACCTTCAACATTATCTAAAATCCATTTTACTTTCGTACCAGAGAAGTATGCATCAATTAAAAGACCTGTTTTTTCGCGAACCATTTCGCTATAACCTTTTTCTTTTAACTCATCACAAATTTCAGCTGTTTGGCGAGATTGCCATACGATTGCGTTGTAAATTGGTTTACTAGTTGTTTTATCCCAGACAACCGTTGTTTCACGTTGGTTCGTAATACCGATACCAGCGATTTGTTCTGGTTTTACATCTGCTTCGCTTAAGCAAGTTGCGATAACTGCTAAAATAGATCCCCAAATTTCTTGTGCATTATGCTCTACCCAGCCCGGCTTTGGAAAATGTTGTGTAAACTCTTTTTGAGCTGAATGAACAATTTCACCTTTTTTATTGAAAAGAATTGCGCGTGAGCTTGTTGTTCCTTGGTCTAATGAAAGAATATATTTTTTCATATCGGTTTCCCCCTTATGCTACTTTTCTACTATTTGTATTGCTTCCACTTTTTTTACTTGTCATATAAGAGATTGCTAGTACAATCACAGTTGCGATAATCACATAAATAAGTGCTGAATTTTGTTTTCCTTCAAATACAACTTGATGGAATAAACCTGCAAGTGATCCACCTAAAATTGGACCAACTACTGGAATCCATGCATACTTCCAGTTTGAACCGCCTTTTCCTGCAATCGGAAGGAAGAAGTGTGCGATACGCGGACCTAAATCACGTGCTGGGTTAATTGCGTATCCTGTTGTCCCACCTAATGATAAACCAATACTTACAATTAAGAAACCTACGATAAATGGATTTAATCCATCTGCAAACTTATTTGCACCAATTGCTAATATACCAAATACTAAAACGAATGTTCCAATCATTTCACTTAAAAGGTTTGCAAATGTGTTCGGAATTGCTGGACCTGTTGCAAATACACCTAACTTTGTTCCTGGATCTTCTGTTTCTTTCCAGTGTGGTAAGTAATGTAAATATACGATAACTGCCCCGATAATTGCCCCAATCATTTGTGCTGCGATATAACCTGGTACATCACTCCATGGGAACGCTCCCTTAAATGCTAATCCTATTGTTAAAGCTGGATTCAAATGTGCCCCACTAATTGATCCAACCGCATATGCTGCAACCGCTACCGCTAAGCCCCAGCCCATTGTAATTACAATCCAACCAGAATCTTTCGCAAACGACTTCTTTAAACTTACACCAGCACAAACGCCGCCACCAAGTACGATTAACAACGCAGTCCCTATTAACTCTCCTAAAAATGCTGACATAGTATCCCTCCACAATCAATTTAAACGCTTCCAAATGTGATAGAGGTAAAATGAATGGCCATTCGTTTTTGTCAAAAGAAAAAGACCCACAGCTTGCACGCTTCTATATAAATTTATATAGAAACAATGAAATGTGGATCTCTACTTTTCTCCGTCACGTTTATTAACTTGTCTATAATGTTAACCGCAAATGAAAGCGGTGTCAACGAAAAAATTCACATTTTCGTCACTTTTTTTGGTAATGTTTCCATAGTTCGCGTTTTGATGTCGTAATTGCTGTCGCACCAGCGTTTAAAGCTCTTTCCACATCTTCTACAGTACGAATAAAACCACCCGCTAAAATCGGTACACCAGTACGCTCTTTCACTTCAGCGATAATATCCGTCATTGCTCCAGGAAGTACCTCAATATAATCCGGTTTCGTCTTATCTAAAAGATTGCAGCTCTTCTCCATCGCACTCGAATCGATTAAAAAGATGCGTTGTATTGCCACAACACCTTTTTGCTTCGCCTTCATAATAACGCTCGCCTTTGTTGAAAGTAACCCGTACGGTCTAAACTCCTGACATAAATATTCCGTCGCATGCCCATCACTCTGCAAACCATGAATTAAATCCACATGTAAAAATACCTTTTTACAATATTGCTTCGCAAGTGATATAACACTCTTTAATTGACCGACATGAATATCTAAAATAACGATATATTCATACGAACTATGTAATAGCTTTTCCAAATCTTTAATTTGCCTCACTGCCGGCAAAATCTTCTGTTCATGAAATTCCATTCTCTATATCCCCTTCTTTATGTCATCCTATCCTTTATAGTACACAATTTAAGTGAAAAGAACAGCTAGTGTAGGGGATTTCTTTCAAATCTTTCCTCTATCTATATATTTTCTTCAACTTATCCGATCCCATACCACCTATAATCATGAATGCAAGGGGTAAAAGATTCATTACATATGGCGCATCTGCTACAATTGTAATACTTGCTCCTGCAAACTTATTTAGCATCCATACAACGATTTTTGCAATAAACAAAAATACTCCTATCATAAATAGACTATCAAAAAACACCTTCCATTTTGGATACGCCAATTGCTTACTATCTTCAATTACTTTCTGCGTCAATTCTTCATCACCCCTTAGCAATTCATCAATTGTAATACCGAACAGGTCACTTAAATGAATAATAATTTCAATGCTCGGATAGTTCTTTCCCGTCTCCCATTTCGAAACAGATTGCCTGCTCACATAAAGTTTTTCAGCCAAATCATTTTGCGACCAATTTCTTTTTTCCCTTTCTTCTTTTAAACGCTCACTAAAAATCATACTGTGTTTATCACCTCTCTATGCCCATTATGTTCAAATAGATGATGAAGAGTAAAGCGAGTTATCGTTGCATTTCCTGCGCAACTTATACGTTACAGCTTATAATGGCGCTCTTTTATATGTATCTTCCCTATACTATGCTCCAATAATAATTTCCCGAACAATAATACAAGGGACGGATACTAATAAAGTGAAACTTTAATCAACCCTCACTAATCGGGCTTTTACGGACAGCCCGTCCCCCACCTAACTTCTTTGATTCCGCTGAATTTTGAGGTGGGGTCTTACTGCCCGGCAAATAGCGGGATAAAGACTAGATTAGGCATAAAAAATACGCCATCCCTTCTTATCAGTCTCCAGAAAGAATAACGCAAATTTTCATTTTTACTCATCATTTTTCGGACTATATGAAAACCCCGGATATTTCACAACAGGCCTCTTCTCCTTACGCAGGGAATCCATTACTTGCGGGCCAACATGTATATTACTCTCCACTATTTCTTTAGGAGTCAGTGCCATCCATTGATTTAACGATACATCTTCAAAACGATTACTTCTGAACATCTCTAAAAACCATAATGTTTCGGTACCTGTATTTTGAATATAATGCCCCGTCGCAAACGGTACATATCCGACATCGCCAGCTCTATAATCAAATGTACGAGCGGTACCATTTCCAAGAAACACAGTCATTCTCGCTTCCCCTGTCAAATAATATTGCCATTCATCATTATTCGGGTGCCAATGAAGTTCTCTCATTCCACCAGGCTCAACCTCAACGAGCGCTGCTGCGATTGTTTTGGAAATAGGAAAATTTGTAGAATCTACAATTCGAACGCTACCACCAGGCGTCTTAATCGGCTTTTGTTTTAACAATTCATGTTTAAATGTTAAAGGAACTTCTCCTTTCGGTGATTGAATTTCCTGACTTTCAAGCGAACCTGGCACCTCTCCTTGATAAATATAAACTTGATCTGAAGGGATAGAACGAAAAGCACTCTCAGGTACTCCGAAATTAGCCGACAACACTTCTTTTGGCGTACGCGCAAACCAATCAGAAATAGCTAAAGTAGATAAATCAGAAAAATGCCCATCATCGAAAACGAGTAGAAATTCACAATGTTCCAATCCTTGAATGGAATGCGGAATACCAGGCGGAAAATACCAAAGATCACCTGGTCCAACATCAGCAATAAAATTACGCCCATTTTGATCAACAGCCGTTATGCGCGCCCGTCCTAAAAGCATATACGCCCATTCCGCTTCTTTATGCCAATGTAGTTCTCGTACTCCACCGGCCGTTAAACTCATATTTACTCCCGCAATCGTCGTCGAAACCGGTAGTTCCCGAGCAGTAATCTCCCGAGACCACCCGCCTTGTTTCAAAATCATAGAAGTGTCCGAGAATGAAAACTTCAAGTTAGGAACTAACCCTGCATCCGTTATAGGCGGAACAAACATATTCGGATTTTGAATATCCCGCATAACATTACGAGGTCCAGAATCAATCGCACCTGCTCCGTCGCTGCGGATTGGTTGTGGCACATTCCCTCCCGCTTCATTAACAGTACGTTTCTTCATGATTACACTCCTTTTTCATCCGATTAGTAAGTAAAAAGCCTCCATCATAGTGTATGAATTGGGCTTTAGATGGTTACAGTTACTATGGAGTTACATCATCTGCCTATCATTATCGTTTTGTTCATTTCTCAACTTATACTAGTATGCTTAGCGCTTAGGAAGACAAAAAATAAACTAGAACTAACAAAAAACCCTGTAAAATTTATTACAGAGTTTTTCACCAATTATTTATTGTTTTATATATCGAATACGAACATTATCGTCCATTTGATAAATTTGTAATGTGTTCCCATAACTAATTCCTAACTCTTCACTTGCACCAACTGCACCCACAAGTACCTCTTAAAATAATTTATTCTTAGTTGGTTTTACTACCGATACTCTTCGCTGCCTCTTCAAACAGTTTCGAACCTTCTTGTGCTTTACTTACTGATTGATGCATTTTACTTTCGTCTTCTTGATCTAATGCATCAAAGAGAAGTTGAAAACAATCCGCATACAGTTCCATCGACTGCTTTATCTTCGCCTGTTCTCCCTGTAACTCAGGAGGCGCTTGTAGATTCTTCAGTTTCGTTGCAGTTGCCTTTGCTCCACCTAAACTCAGTTGTACTTCACTTTTCTTTTGTTTGTATGATTTTACGTCTGAATCTGCTATTCCTTCAATTAATTTCATTGTATTTTCAATTTGAGTAGCACTATTTATGATATCTGCCTTGTACCTTTCAACATCTGAACCAGTTACCTTACCAGTTGAAGAACTAGAAGAAGTTGAATTATTTGAAGAAGAACTTGGTTGACTACTTGATGAACTACTGTTTGTACCTTCACCTTTCGCTACAGATAAGCTATCCTCTTTCTTGCCATCAGTTGACTTACTCTCTTTTTCAGAAGTCTTATTCTCTTTCTCTACCTTTTGCGTTTCTTCTTTCTTTGGTTCAGCTTTCTTACCATCAGTTTCAATTGTAATACAACCACTCAATAACATAACTGGTAATGCTAAACTTACTAATTTCTTTGCTTTCATGATTACTAATACCCCTTTATTTGTAAAATGTAGTGCAAACAAGTTAATATACTTAACTAATAAATTTCCCCCGAATAATTTATTAAAATCTACTATCCATAGATTTCCTGTATATTCATAATCTTTCCATATATATCATTTTACAAAGAATTACATATTTGGTCAAAGGGATTTATGTAGTCCTTAAAAGAAAATTTTAATCCCAAAGAAAAGAAGCTAACAATAAATTGTTAACTTCTCGCCTTAAGGAAAAAATAGTATCTTTCCTTATCTTCTAATATCTAGGTTGTGATTGAATATTTGTAAGATGAACATCATACATATCAATGATTTCAAGAAATCTATCAGCTTCACGGAAAACATGGTCTGCTAATAATGGATGAATGATACTCTTTATTTTACATTGCTCAATTAAATCACGTGCTGTTTTCTTAAAATCCCGAAGAGATGCAACCGACACACGATTTTGATCTAAAAATTGATCTAAAAGAGGGGCTGTTTGGGATTGTGGTTTCATAGATTCTAAGTCAATTGCTTGATACATCAATTCATCAAAATCATTGCTAAAATTCCGCGCTGTATCTACAAGCTTTCTTTCCGATGGATCAAGAAGATGGCCAATAAATTTAGCATGGTCTGCCATAATCCGTAAAAAGAAAACATTTTCTTTAATAATAGCATCAGGAAGAGCATCTAATTTACCTTCATTTAATTGTATTAAACGTTTTCTAAAATAATCAGCTTCCCTACTTGTATGGTCAACTAAAAGTGGAAAGTTATTTTGTCCTGGCAATTTACATGTGAGAATTAATCCTAAAATTTTTCGTTTAAATCCCCAAATATTAGTTGCAGCTTGTTGTACTTCTGCATTAAATCTTTTTATTTGCTCAGGATCTGTTTCATTTGTATAGGAATGCGCTATTTGTTCAATATGTTCAAACAATCGATAAAATTGATTCGCCTCTTCGATTAGTTGAGTATCCTCGCATCTAAATCCTAAACGAAGAAAAAAAGAATGCTCCTTCATGATTCTAGACCAAAAACGAATTTCATTTAATGAACGCTCAACAAACATTACAGATGTAACACCTGTATCCGGATGTAATGAAGTTTCATCCCTATGCATTGTTAATCCCCCCCAGTAAAATCCCCACTAGTTCCATTCTTATGAGTAAAAAAATATATAAATACCATCAATAAAAGTTTATGATGACTCTCTTATACATGTAAAATTAAACTAATATAACCTTAGCTTGATGAACATATACTGCTCCCGCAGAAGAAAAAAAGCTACCACCTAGATGTAAAATCCTACTAAGTGGTAACCTTTCAAAATTTCTATTAAAGCAATACCGAATCTTTATCACTATCCTGATTACGTTTCTCACGCTCTTCTTCTAAACGCTTCATATATACTTCGCCTTCTTTTTCGATAAACTCATTATCCATATCTTGCTCTTTTTTCGAAGTATATAAAACCATGTAGCCACTTAATACAATCCCAACAATTACAAGATAAACCCACCATGGTAAAGTTTCCACTCTACTTCATTCCTTTCCTTAGACAAGCCTTATTAGTTTCACTCTATGAGGAAAGAAGTGGATTTATGCTTAAAATTTTTATTGTGGATGCTTCGCGAAAAATGCTTGTACATATTCCATAAACTCAATTGGTTCCTGACGAAACGGTGCGTGGTATCCTTTTTCAATAATATGAAACGTACTATTTGCAAATAGCCCATGATACAGTTCACCATTTTTCCACGAAACACTCTTATCATGTCGTCCCCATATAATTAAAGTCGGTGCCTTAATTTTATCAGCTTCCATCGCAATGCGGCGCTCTCGCATTTTCGTAAGCTGATCATAATGCTCTTTATCATCACGACTATTTTTTACTTCATTTTTATTATACTTCGTAATCTCAGTTACAGTTTGTAAGTCCGTCGATAGCGGTGGTACTTCATAACTTTCTTTTTGCTGGAAAGACTCAATTCCTGTAGAATCCGCCAAGATGAGATGCGTCACTGCATCCGGATATAAATACGCTAAATTGAGAGACATCTCTCCGCCCATCGAATGACCAAGTACTGCGAATTGATCATACCCGAGCTTCTTCATTAACTTATAATATAAATTAACTTGCGCAGGAAACGAATACTGAAAATCAACTGGCTTAGAAGAACGTCCAAACCCTAAAATATCAACCGCTATAATCGTGTGATCTCGTACAAGTTCCGGATAAATATCACTAAATCCATCAGATGAACCACCAAACCCGTGAAGCATAAGTAAAGGCGGTTTTCCCTCACCAATTTGCTTAAAATAAATCGTCTGTCCATCAATTTGCGCCATACTCTCTTTCGTATTCAGCTTCATCATAACAGTATCTTTCACTTCTTCAACCTTCGCAATCGGCTTATCAACGAAGTTACATACGATAAGCAAAACAAGCACAATACCGCTAATCAAATAAAACTTAAACCGTTTCAAAGTTCCCGTCTCCTTTCTTGAGTTGCTATTTAAAGTTTTTACATTTTTTGGTTGTTTTATGTTCTCTTTTTAATTGTAACTAAAACAGTTACAATTATACTAAAAAAATATAACTCACTTCTATTACTAATGGTTATTCTGTAACTATTATAGTTACATATTTAAAGTAAGTCAATTCTTTTCTCTACATGGCCTGAAAATAGAAAAAGGGACTTCATGTTGAAGTCCCTTTCTTTGTTATTATAGTTGGCTTACTCCGCCGTCGTCTTTATTATCTGCGGGTGCTCCGCCTGTGTCACCAATGTTAACGTAGTCTGGTCTTGCTGGTGCTCCTCCGTCACCAATATTAACTGCTTGCTGTGTAGTAGAAGAAAAATTAAGTCCCAATGAAAGAATCCCTACAAAAATTAATCCTTTTGCTATTACGCCTACTTTTTTCATTATTTCAACGCCCCTTTTTCTAAATGTTTTTTCTGTGCTTGATTATTTATATAAAAATATTTACTTGCCTTTACATGGTTTTCTTCTTTATAAAATTGCATAGCTAAAATCTCAGTATATTCTTGAATACAATCCAACAAACCTTCTTTCTCAAAATATAAAATCCCATTTAAAATAGTGGATTCTAATAATACACTAGACGTCTTTTGATTCATTTCCTTTAAAATTACAAAACGGTGCTGAAATTCTTTATTTTGTATCTTATTACATATATCTAATCCTTTTTCAATTAATTCAGCGGCAGTATCGATTTTTCCAATTTTGTAATATTCACGTGCTAATACAAACATTGCTTTGAAATGTTTGGGATTACTTTTTATTACTTCTACTAAATGTCGAATTGCTAAACTCGAAAGGTTTTGACTTGCATATAACCATGCTAAATTATGACGAACCATTGTAATAAATCTTTCATTATCTATCTTTTGAAATACATCTAATGCCAAATTCAACTTCTCTTCGGCTTGTTCATATTGCTTTAAATCAATACAAGCCATTGCAAAAATATTCTCACACAAAGCAATACAAACTTCATAGCCAGGATGTTTTTCATATTCATCTTTTGCTAAACGTATTTGATCAATCGCCATCAATGGTTTATACGTTTGATAAGACAAATATGCAAATCTATAATTGAATTCAGCATGTTCCAACGAAGATGTTATATATTTAAGTAATTTCCCAGCCTCTTCAAAGTGATTTTGTGACTCAATGTAATTTGATATATACATTGCATGAATACCTTTAAATAAGTGATAATAATGTGTTAAAAGTGCGTCATCAGGAATTATAAAGGTATTAATTTCATCAAAACTATTCTCTGTAATACTCAAACTATCAATTAGCACATGATAACGGAATTTTAATAATGCGTGATAAAATGCCGCATACTGATCTTCTTTAATATAAATAACCTTGGACTCTATTTCCTCATTTAGTACTTTCGCTTTAACCACATCTTGTTTTAACATTGAATGATACCAATCATCCAATAAGTGTCTCATTTGCTCCCGCGTTACTACATCTGCTCCCATACACTCGCATCTCCTTTTCTCCAAAATTACAAAATTAGGATTTTTATACAATTATTAAAATTGTATATTACCACTCCTTTTCTATGTATTGAAAAATAATTATCAGAAAATTAAATATTTTAATTAATTATACCAAACTTTTCCTTTTTAATAACTTGAGAAAAAAATGTCAGAAAACTTAACAGGACAAATAAAAGAGCAAGCAGTTCCAGCACTCCGCTAAAACTACTTGCTCTCCTACTTACTATTTCTATTTTTACTCTTTAATGAATTCCTTCGTACTTCTCACTGTATCAATTGGACGAACTAATTTTTCAATTTCTTCACGTTTTGGCTCTAGGAATGGAGGTAAAGATAATTTTTCGCCAAGTGTTTCGTATGGCTCATCTCCCATAAATCCTGGGCCATCTGTTGCAAATTCAAATAAGATTTGTGGTGCAACTCTTGCGTATAATGATTCAAAGAAATGACGGTCTACATAACCAGATGAAGGAAGTCCAACGCTACTGATTCTCTCAATCCATTCTTCTAATACAGCGCGATCTTCTACGCGGAATGCAGCATGGTGAACCGTACCAAAACCTTGTCGTGCTTCTGGAAGAACCGTATTATGTTCTACAATGACAGAAGCACCGTTTCCACCTTTATTCACTTCAAATAAATAGAATTCTCCTTCTTGCGCAACCTCTTTAAATAATAAAACTTTTTCTAACACTTCTTTGAAGAAACTAAAGTTTGCAATGCGGATAAATACAGGTCCTAAGCCAGTAATCGCATATTCTAATGGAACTGGACCGTTTTGCCACGGTGTACCTGATTCGATCCCTTTATCAAGTTCATCTGAGATTAATTGATAGTGTTGGTCATCAAAGTCAACGAAAGAAAGAGTTTTCTTACCAAATTGCTCTTTAATTCCTGTATGTTCTACTTCAAGACGGTCAAAACGTTTCACCCAATATGCTAATGCTGCATCAGTTGGCACTCGGAATGAAGTTTTTGAAATTTCATTCGTACCGTGTACTCCTTTTGGAATACCTGGGAAGTCAAAGAATGTCATATCTGTTCCTGCACTACCTTTATCATCTGCAAAGAATAAATGATACGTTTGAATGTCATCTTGGTTTACTGTTTTCTTAACTAAACGCATTCCTAAAACGTGAGTGAAAAACTCATAGTTCTTTTCTGCACTACTTGTAATTGCTGTAACGTGGTGAATTCCTTTTAATTGGTTCATTTTATATTCCTCCAGTTGTTTTTAAAGTTTTATTTTTTCTTCTATTATTTCTCTTCAATAGGTGCTAATTTCGCTTCAATTTCTGCTCGCTTTTCTTCTAAGAACGGCGGTAAATCCAGTTTTTCTCCTAAATGCTCTACATCGCCATCAACTGTAAATCCTGGTCCATCTGTCGCAATTTCAAATAGGATTCCGTTTGATTCGCGGAAGTATAAGCTTTTAAAGTAGAAACGGTCGATAATCCCTGAAGAATGGAAACCTTTTTGTATCACCTGTTCTTCCCAATAAGCTAGCTCTGCATCGTTTTTTACACGAATTGCTAAATGATGAATGCTACCACGGCCTGGCTTTTCAGTAGGACCATCCAAATATTTCACAACGATTTCTCCGAAGGCTTCTCCTTTAATAGACTGGAAAATCGCTTCTTCGTCACTTCGGCTAACTTCTGTATAACCAAATATATCTGTTAATGTACTCGCCAGTTTATCAAGTCTACACACTGTCATTTCCACTGAACCCATTCCTTGAATTTGATGCTGTGCAGGAACTTCTGATTTCTCCCACGTTTCCCAGTGCTCCACTTTTTCTCCATTTGAAACGAGTAGCACGAGACGAAGACCTTCCGCATCCTCAAATTGCAAAGCAGGACGATTTGCATATGTTGTTATTTCACTATGTTTTACACCAAATTTCTCAAATCGTTCTTTCCAGTAATGTAAACTTTCCTCTGACGGAACGAGTAAGCCAATTCGCGTAATTGCATTCGTACCACGGTACGTTTTTCCTACTAAAGGCATTTCAAAAAATGATAGTTCCGTACCTGGGCTCCCTGTTCTATCTCCGTAAAATAAGTGATACATCGATGGATCATCTTGGTTTACCGTCATTTTCACACGGCGTAAACCAAGCATGTTTTTATAAAAATGGTTATTCTCACTTCCGTTTTTTGTAACCATTGAAATGTGATGATGCCCTTTAATTTCATACATTGATAATTCCTCCGTTTCATTTTACTAGTCAAGTGATACCTAAAAAATAATATGCTTCTTAGCTTTTCAATTTATTCTCATTATGTTTTTGTAAATTCATCTTAGTTTTTACTGAATAAGTTACTTCGTTTTTTTAATCGAAAGCAACTGAGTATATGTTTTTCATATGACTCAATCGCTTTCGTTACTATCACTTTACAACTCAAGTGATTAAAAAGCAAGTGATTTATCTCAAATTCGAGATATTTTTTTATTAAATAACATTTTGGACTAAAAACACGAGAAATTCTTGGTTTGAGGACATTATAAAATTCATAAGTTGATGGATGTGAGATTTCGCCAGCATTTTTGAAAAAAACACGCTAAGAGTATGCGAGATTTTATACAGTTTTTTCGTTAATCCAATAACAGACAAGCACCCTAAAACCGCACCAGAATAGGAATGTATAAAAAATTGCATAGATCCATAGAACGTAAAAAGGAGGTTCCCTTGTGAGAGCAGGGTTCCTCCTTGTCCTTGCTACCGATAATAGGACGTTATGTTAACTGATCATGTATAGGATATTCATATAGGAATTGTTTCTATCAATGCTGAATTATACAAAGAAGGAGGCATGATAATGAAAAAAGAACAATTAATATTAATTGCTAGTCTTACTCTTTTATTTCCTGTCCTTGAATTTTTCTTCCAGAAATATGATTACTTCAATTTTTACGCACATATAGGTATTATAGCCATTGCTGTATCAACTGTCGTATTCACACTCCATTATATAAAACAAATTTATTGGAAATTATCGATCGTATGAGGAAATTATGAAAGAATAGAATTTAATTGAATATGTTTTCTATTACCCGTTTCAAGCTTTTCCCCATACCTTTTACTGCCCATACTAGTTTAAGGAACACTTTAAAGATAGCATCCCATACGTGTTCATTAATAAAAAATTCGTATACTTTCTTTAACCACTCTTTCGGGGATTTACTCTTACGTTTAAACCTTTGCCAATGCGTTTCTTCACTAGTTTTCATAACTACCCCTTCTTTCTTAATCGAATATGCTTTCTATTAGAAGTTTTAACACCTCGCTATAATGATGAAAAGAACGAGGTTTATCATATCTGGCAATTTAATCACTCCTAATTTTAAATTAAATTCATTATATAACGATTTCTAAATTTTTAGTTAATTACTAGTGAGAATTAAGCAAAATTTAAACAAAAACACCTATGTTAGGCTTTAGTTACAGGTTTTCCCCCTATAAAATCAACTATTTGCGTCACCAACTATGGGGTACGCGAATTACTTTGATATTATCTTTGAACGAACAAAATAACTCCTTTCGAAAAACAAATGAACTGATATTAATCAACTTCCAATATCGAGAATTATGTAAATAAGCTGCCCATATGGACAGCTTATTGTATTTTTTGCTTAGCATATTTTTTCTGAAATGCTGGCGGTACTCAATTTAAAAGTTGATATGCCCCCATTCTAGTGGCAAGATATGTTTTATTAGTTCTTCGTTACACCCATGCGTACTTCTTAACTATTTTATTTCATTTTTAATAAAGTGAAACTTTAATCAGTGGGGGTTTTCTTCACCCCCCACTGATTATCAGCCCTCACCAATCGGACTTTAATGACTTAACATTATGCTTATCTTAGGAGCGAGGTATTTTATCGGTGAGTGTACACAAACCATGTAATGCTTGCTGTTAATAATGCTGACGAAATCAAAGCTGTAAGAACACTATATGTTTGCCAAATAAGTATTGTTGACCAATCGAAAGCACAGCACAGTATACTCAGGGCAATCGTAGCGGTCAGGAAAATAACTGTTACGGTTATTCTCTTTTTTGTCATTGGCTGCTGATCATTCGTTTTCCTTCTGCGTAATCCTAAGAGAAATAGCAAAACGGCCAATAGACAAAGAATAATTGTGATAGACGACAAAATGATATCCAAAAGCTGTGTACCGCTTATTTCATATGACTGAGTTAGATTGCCTTCTAATATATCTTTAACTTTTAGTACCATGTTTGTATTGGTATTTGCGCCGTTGCTCAGCAAGGAGACGGCTGTTCGTTCATTTAGCAGTATGACTACTTCGGTTCTGAAATTTGGATTGCCCCCAGTGTGTTCTATAATCGTTTGTTCGGCGTTTACGGACCAGCCTGCCGCATAATACATACCGTTGACAGCCGAAACAGACATATCACCCCTATGTGATTTTTCGATAACCGTGTGAAATATTTCGGGTATGTCCTGCACGATACCCATCTGTATGCCCATCCAACGCGCCATATCTTTTGTATTAGAAATGATGTAGCCTGCGGGTTTATTCCCAGCATAATCTGGAGCTTTAAATGGAGTTGTCATAAAAAAGGCAGAACGGTAGCCCTGTGCCAACTGTCCAGTGGCTTGAGCATCTTCTTTATAAACATATGTCTGGTGAAGACCTAACGGCTGAAATACCTGTTCCTTCATAAAGTCTTCGTAGCTTTGTCGCGACACAATCTCAATAACCAAACCCAATACGTCATAATTAACGGTTCCATAGTTATACTGTTCACCGGGAGGGAACGCCAATTCAGCATCAACGAGCATTTCCACAGTCTTTTGCAACATATCCGGTGTATTGCCTTGTGGAATATTTTGAGTATGCCTAATATTTGTTAGACCACTGGTATGGTGAAGAAAGTTATTTAGTGTAAGACTTTGCATATCAACAGGTTTCCCTTGATACTTTAATGTAAACCAAGGTAAATATTTTTGGACAGGGTCAGTCATTGAGAGCAGCCCTTGCTCTTCCAATAGCATAATACCCATACCGGTAAAAGCTTTACTGACCGAGGCTAACTCATAGAGTGTATTTTCACTTGCAGACAACCCCTTTTCACGGTCTGCATACCCTGAAGAAAAGTAGAACACTTCATCATCAGCAAGTATTGAGATTGACATTCCCGGCACACCTGATATACGACAGGCATCATCTAGCAACGCTTGTATTGCCGCAGATTGCGAATCTGACAACGCATAACTTTGTGTTGCGAATCCTGAGAATAATATAAATATCGTTAATACAAAAACAATAATCTTTTTCATAAACTCTCCCTTTTGGAAAATTATAAAAGAATAATATAAATAACCTCCTTTTACAACTACGAAACTAATTTTTAATGTATCTTTCTATTCACCTATATAATATCAAATAATTACGAATAGTTACACTTGAACGAACAGATGGATGTAATTTGAAACAACTTTAAAGAGCCTTGCTACGTAGAATGTAGTAAGGCTCTTAGCTTTTTAATAATCAAAATTCAATAACTTTATTATCATTATACAACAGCCCCACTAAGCTTATTACCACTTAATGAGGCCATTTGATTCACATTATTAATTATGGAACGTCGGCTTATAGAACGAACGATTATCAAGTGCGAAGACACGCTCTGTGTATTCGCCTGGTTTTGTGCGTCCTAATGCGCGGTCCATCATGTTCATTTTTGCATCTAAGTTATCGATGTAGTGCAGAATTTCTGCTTCTTTTACTAATGGTGGTTTTGGGCTACCCCATTCCGCTTTTCCGTGGTGCGAAAGGACGATGTGTTGAAGAATTAATACTTCTTCTGCATCGATTTGCAATTCGTCTGCTGCTTTACCAATTTCGTTCACCATAATAGAAATGTGGCCTAGTAAATTTCCTTCTAACGTATACGTTGTAGAAATTGGGCCAGATAGTTCGATTACTTTACCAAGGTCATGTAAAATAACGCCTGCATATAGTAAGTCTTTATCTAAAGATGGGTATAGATTTGAAATAGCTTTCGCTAAATCAAGCATTGATACGACGTGATAAGCTAGTCCAGATACGAACTCGTGATGGTTCTTTGTCGCTGCTGGATAGTCTAAAAATTCGTTTTGATGCTTATTTAATAAATGTCTTGTTAGACGCTGAATGTTCGGGTTTCTCATTTCAAATATGTATTGCGTAATTTTCTCAACCATATCTTCTTTTTTCACTGGTGCTTTTTCTACGAAGTCTGAGATGTCTGTTACTTCATTTTCATTCGCAACACGAATTTGTTTCACACGTAATTGAATACGTCCTTTGTAGTTTAAAATATCACCAGCTACTTTCACGATTGTTTCCGCTACATATTGTTTCTCAACTTCTGGTGATACGTCCCACAATTTCGCTTCAATATCTCCACTTGGATCTTGTAAGATTACTGTTAAAAATGGCTTTCCATTGCTTGCGATACCTTTTGTCGCTGTTTTAATTAACAAGAAAATATCGACTTGTTCACCAACTTCATACTCTGCAATTTTCTTTTTCATTCGAATTCCTCCACCAAATCAGTTACTTTTAGTATAGCACACTACAACTCATTTTCTTTACGCATATGTGTTAATTTTATAATCTGTTTTTCTGGAAAATACGCAAGTAAATGCGCATGACATGTAAAGAATATGACTTGTCTATCCTTTGCAATTTCCTTTATAAGTTCAATCGTACGATTCGTCCTTACCGCATCAAAATGCACGAAACTATCATCAATAATAAATGGATAATCATGTTCGAATGTTTTCGCGAGTGCAAATCTCAGCGATAAATATAACTGCTCCGCTGTCGCTTGGCTTAGTTCATGACTGTAAAAACGCATACCATCGTTACGTTCAACGATAAACGGTTCTGCCTCTGACGGTGAAAAGATTTTACTATAGCGTCCGCCTGTTAAATAGACGAAATACTCTTCTGATTTTTGTAAAATACGAGGAAGATGAACTTCATGATAATAGTGCTTCGTTTTCGTTAACACTGTCTTTGCGGCCGCATAAGCAGCCCACTTCTTCACTTGTTCACGCACTTGCGCTTTTTTCATTTCCCATTCATGCATTAAATCGCCGTACGTACTACCTTCTTCTAAATTCGCAATTTCCATACGATGTTTCGCAATACGCTCTGTCAGTTCTTTCTCTTTCGTAAGACAGTTTTGGACAGTTGTAATTTCTTGCTTTAATTTTCCTTCATACCCGTCAGCTTCATAATGTTCATCTAATGATAAACTCGTTAAACGCTGTTCCAACAGATCAATTTGCGGTAATAAACGCCCCACTTGTTTCTCTGCATCCTCACGTTTTTCCGCCAGTTTACCTGCTTCTAAAAACATCTCTTCATCTGTAGACTCTGCAATATGCCATAAACCATCTCGTTCTATTAGTAATTGCTTTAATTGTTCTTGCATAAACTCATATTCTTCTTGCCATTCCGCCAGTTTTTCTTTTAACTGCTTACAAGTTTGGCGCTTCTCTTTCTCATTTTGCATACGGCTTTGTGCCTCGTGTAGCTTACTATACTCCGCACTACCGATAACAGTTTCTAGTTTATGTTCAAATTGCGAAATCATTTCATATAATGAAGATTTTCGCGTACCTTGCTTCTCTAACTCTCGATATAATTGCTGCATTTTTTCAATACGCTCAAACGCCGGCAATATGTGTGCATACGTATAAAATTCAGGAAACATATAGCGCGTTTTATATGCATCGACTTGTTCTCCCGCCTGGAACGTTTCTCTCTCCCATTCCTCATACGATGAAACGACTTTATCATACGCTCGTTCCAACTGCTGTAACTTATAAGACTCGCGCTCAAATAACTTCCGAATCTCTTCATCTTTTTCTAACTGATAACGAACAGACATCGCTTCTTCACTTTGTCTCCCGCCAGCACTTTGCTGAAGTGTAAGGAGCTCTTCTTGTAATCCACTTGATGGATCTTTATATAAAACAAGGGCGAGAACAATCCCTACAAAAACAATGACACTAATAAATAAGAGCGGTCGATTGTCTATAAATAAGCTTGTGAATAAAATGCCTGTGTTAATAAGAAGTAACAGAAGACAAACTCTTTGCCACTGCTTTTTCTTTTGCATAGCCGCTCCTGCTTTTTCCTCATACTTGCGCTTCATTCTCTCTGCGCCCATACCGATAAACGCCGCATCTTGGAACGACTTCTCTTTCTCAGCTAACGCATTTCGCTCTTCATCCGCTAACATTTGTTGCTTAATCTGTCTTATATTCTCTTCTTGTTCTTCTAATTGCTCCTGCGCTACTTTAAAACGATCATCAAGCTGTGCTTTTTGCGTTTCTAATTCACGCGCCTTTTGCACTGTTTGCGTAATTAACTCTTTCGTTGCCAAACTCATATCAAACGACAGAACTGTTTCCTTTTCAAAAGTAGCACCAATTTGTTGCTCTAGTTCTGCCAGTTCTTCTTTTATATTCGTAATACTTCCTGTCAAATCACGCATTTCTTGGCGTGCATTTTCGTAAGACATATGCTGCATACGAAGTTCTTCTACATAACTTTCTTTTTGTAAAAACTCTTCATCTATTTGAATCGAGGCAATTTCCGATTGCACTGTCTCAATTTTCTTGTGGAGCGAATCAACTTGTAATTGAAGCGGCTCCATCTTCGCCTTAATTGCTTCATAACGCGCCATTCCGTTTACAGGAAACTGCCCGCTCTCGTTCTCTAACACTTTCTCGTGCGCACGCTTTTCAATAACGAGAGGCTCAAGCGCTGCTAATATTTCATAATCTTGCTTCCGCTTTTCTGCATTCTCTTTTTCCACGCGAACAGAAGCAAGTTTCTCTTCACTTTCTTTTAACTGCTCCACTTGCTTTTCATACGTGCCAATTTTCCCTTGCCACTCTTTCATCTTCTCTTCAAGTTTCTTCATCTCTTGCAATGACACGTTAATTTCTGGTTTACGACCACTCGGCTTGAAGCGCTGGTCCATTTCTTTTTCTAGCTTTTTATCTAACTGCAATAGCGCATCACTTCCGACTGCACTTGCCGAAAATAAATAATTGCCAATATCTGCTTCGCCAAGCTGATGAATGTTTTGAAGGCCATGCATATCAAATGAAAAGACAGATTCAAATAAATTTTCATTCATCCCGCTTAATATATCGTTTAAAATTTCTTCTCCGCCCGTTTTCCCGTCTTCAAAATAAACGGTCACCTCGCCAGCTGCCGTCTTTGGCAATCGCTCAATTTTCAAACGACCGTACTGCTCTGTTTGCACAGTGATCGCACCGCCATACTTCCCGCCTTCTTTCGGCTCATAACGGCGCTGTCCTCTCGTCGGAAAACCGAATAAAATACTTTTCATAAATGAGCGAATTGTCGATTTCCCCGCTTCATTTTCACCGTATAACACTGTCAGCAAAGAAAGATCCATTTCCACATTTTCTAATTTTCCGTACCCATAAATATGGAGTTTTTCAATTCTCATTTTTTATCCCTCTCTTGCTGGAATAATTGTTCTAAAATAATATTTTCTGCTTCCTTTTGAATCTCTTTCTTCTCTTCTTCTGTAAAAGATTCAATACTATTACGCGCTACAGGAGATGTCCAAATAGTGCGCAATACTCCGTCCATATTAGTGAAAGCTTCTAACTCCTTTAGCACACTACCGACGAAATGATTTTCCGCTTTCAAACGTTCGATTTCCGCAAAAGAAACCGTCTCATTTTTCCACTTCATTGCATATACGAAATCTTTTCGCTCTTCTCCAGATGCTAAAATGTGAAAAATCTCTTCCACACGCTTTTCGTCGCGCAAATAAGGTGAAAGTGGGCCTTGTCCTGTAAATACGACAGTTAATAGCGTACCTTCCTCTTCTCTTCGGCATTCATTCATCGCAGTAGATATGCTTGTCATAAGTTCATCAACAGTTTCAAGTCCATCAATACCAACCTCGATTTCGTCCCATACAACATCTGCCGTATGGAAAAATGAACACTGCGATCCTTTTTTCGTAAGTTCAATAAGGTACGCACCCTTCTCGCCTGTTTCCTTACGATGACGACCTTGTATGTTCCCTGGATAAATAATGTATGGTTCTTCTGATAAAATTTCACGTTTATGTATATGGCCAAGAGCCCAATAATCAAACTGTTTTTCTTTCAACTCACGAATTTGAAACGGTGCATAGCGATTATGCTCTGCATCTCCTTCCACACTTCCGTGAAGCATACCAATATGAAAAGGCGCATCACTCATTTTCGTATACTGCGCTGTCATATTATCCGTTACCGCTTGCTGCAAATAACTAAAACCATAAATAGAAGCTAATAGCTCACCATTTTTATAAAATGATTTCTCTTCTACATAAGGCTCAGTAAATACATGAACATTTTCCGAAAACTCAATTGCTGCCCAGCTTCCCCCTAAATGATCATGGTTACCGTGAATAATAAAAACAGGGATATCGTATTGCGAAAGTCTCTTCATTTGCTCACGCACAAACACTTGCGCCCTCAAACTTCTCGTCTCCGCATCATACAAATCCCCAGCTAGTAATACGAAATCAACGCGCTCTTGAATCGCTTTATCAACAATACGCTCAAATGATTCAAACGTACTTTGCTTCATTCTCTCCCACACAGACTGCGTAACATTCATCTCCATCCCTTTAAACGGACTATCCAAATGCAAATCAGCCGCATGTATAAACTTTACTTGTTTCACAAATAACGATCCTTTCTATCTTTCAAAAGTTTCATTTTATCAAAATTTAAATCGCTGAAAACTAATAATCATCGAGAATAAAAATATTCTCGATGATTAAAGTTTCATTCTATTTTACCACGCAATGTCATATATTTCTTTGCATATTGTAGCATTTTATGTCAAAATAATTATAAGATTCTGATTTTAAATATTGGAGGGAATTTTCATGGGAGTATACGTTCTAACAGTCTTTGAAAAAGATGGTTCAAAAGCATTAGACGAATCATTCGAGGCGGCAACTGAAAAAGAAGCAAAAGCAAAAGGTGAATCTATCTTACAAGAAAAAGGACTGTATGAAAAAACACATCGCTGTACATCTACTGCAGGTAAGCTCGTTTTATTCCAGCGCTAAAAAAAAGAAGCGTCATCCGCTTCTTTTTCACTCTACTATATCTTCGTCACACCACGTAAACACCACATCTAGAATGCGATTACCGATACGTACGCGTTTATTCCATTTACCTGTTTGGATCTGATGTTGCAATTCAGCTTTCATCTTTTCTGTCCAGTCGTGAATCGTTTCACTACCGTCGTACGGATATACGCTCGGAAACTCTTTCTGCAGTAGATGCAAGCTCTCTGCATCAAAATGAAAATGGAAGAAGTAGTTTGCTGTAAGCGATGGTTCTTGCAATCGTAAAAAATGATCATCAATTTGCTTTCTATTTCGATAGAAAGTAAAGATATTCACTTTACCGCTAGTAATTTGGTCAATTTGAATTTCGTGCTTCTCTATAATCACGTCTTGTCCACCTCGTTGTATACTATCCTTAGTATATATGTCTTTTGCAACAAAGTTAACCATTTTCGCGCGAAATTCATTTCCTTCATTATATTACCTGTACCTCCATATGCAATCAGAATAAATAAAACAAAGTTGAAGGGGAGCGATCACATGTATTTCGGAAGCAAAGGTTGGTATGTAAAAGAACTTAAAAAATTAGGTATCCGTACTTATGAAGGTAAAAAACTAGAATCTTATCGTACGCATGTGTTATCTAGTTTACTTGAGAGAATGAAGAGAGCTTCGGCTTAATAGAATAGCAAGAAGTAAACCTGAATATTGATAAATGATAAAAAACACCTCCTAAATTCGCATACTAAGTATGCAAATTAAATGGAGGTGTTTTTATTAGTTTCACTTTTTCAGGGGCGCTTCAGTTTTCATAAAATATTTTTTGTTTCCGCTGAAACGGATAAGTTTTAATCTCAGCTGTATCTAAATTTTCATGGAATAAATGAATGGCTATAATTTGTCTACAATCGTAAGTATGGTAATAATATGTTCCAGACTCCATACACATCGCACTCGTATAGATGGTATTATCTAATGTTCCTTCTTCTGTTATTACTGCCCCTTTAGGGACCTCACAATTTGATAAGATATGAAAAATAGCCGCTATCCCCTCTTCTTCGTTCTCTATAGCTTGAATGTTTTGTTTGCCATATGCTGCCCGCACAAATCTTGATGGCGGGGTAAAATCTCCAGGAAGTCCCATCGTTCCTGAACCTTGGCCAAAAGCACTTAATGGTACATCTCCCCACTCCGTTGGCGCAAATGGCTGCGATTTAAGTCCAATATATTGTCTTAAATTTTGTAAATGCCAATTAAACTCCGGACTATTAGTCATCACTCCTAATGGATTGTCATACATTTTTAGTCCATCATTTGTCGGCTCAAGTACAATACAATCTCCCCATTTATCTGCTAAAATCCAATGTAGCGGCGGAGTAATCCCTAAAATTGGTAATGGTACATCTATAAGGGAAATGTTATCAACAGATTTTTTTAACTCTTCAACAGAATTAAATTGCGTGAGGCTCCAAGCTACAAAATCAAATGGCGCTAAATTCGTTTTATAGTTATCTATACTGTTACTATAAGTAGCGAATCCCGGGAAATAGAGAGTGGCACACGTCATACCAGCTTCATTTACTCCGTCCGCCATAATGACCCTTCCTTCATGATTAATTCCCATTCCGACAACAGCCTTTTTCGCTCGGATAGTTTCACCAGTTATATTGTTCCACTGATAACGCCGAGGAATGATTATTACTTCCTGATTCATATCTAATGTGAAATCCATTGTTCTCGCAAAAAGATGTTGGAAATTTTTAGTTTGTAACGTCAAACTAGTACACATGAAGAAATCCCCCCATTTTATAGTTATATACACATTTTATAAAATTCTGATAAATTCGTAAATTAAAAACCCTATTTATCACTAACAAAGTAACCAACCAAACTAAAAATGCTATAATAAACCCAATCAAACTAAGGGGGCAAATTACTTTGCTTGGAACATGCATTCAATTTCATAAGTTTGGCAATCCAAAAGACGTATTACAAGTTGAATATAAAAATATAGAACCACTGAAAGATAATGAAGTTTTCGTCCGTATGCTAGTTAGACCTATTAATCCATCTGACTTAATTCCCATCACAGGAGCGTACGCTCATAGAATTCCTTTACCTAACATACCTGGCTATGAAGGTGTTGGTATTGTAGAAAATGTTGGCGCTTTTGTTTCTCGAGAGCTTATCGGTAAACGAGTGTTACCTTTACGCGGGGAAGGTACTTGGCAAGAATATGTGAAGACATCAGCTGATTTTGTAGTCCCTATTCCTGATTCCATTGATGATTTCACAGCGGCACAAATGTATATTAATCCCCTTACGGCGTGGGTTACTTGTACAGAAACGTTAAACTTACAGCGTAATGACGTTTTATTAGTGAATGCTTGTGGGTCCGCTATTGGACATCTATTTGCGCAGTTATCCCAAATTTTAAATTTCCGATTAATTGCCGTTACAAGAAATAATAAGCATACAGAAGAATTACTGCGCCTTGGTGCTGCATATGTAATTGATACTTCCACTGCCCCGCTTTATGAAACTGTTATGGAATTAACAAACGGGATTGGTGCGGATGCTGCGATTGATTCTATCGGAGGACCGGATGGAAATGAATTAGCTTTTTCCTTACGTCCAAACGGGCATTTTTTAACGATCGGTCTTCTATCAGGAATACAAGTGAACTGGGCCGAGATTGTCACAAAAGCAAAAGTACACGCAAACATATTTCATTTACGACATTGGAATAAAAATGTGTCAGCATATAAATGGCAGGAGACGTTTCGTCACTTAATTCGTCTAGTAGAAAATGAGCAATTACGTTTTATGAAAGTACATTCTACATATGACTTAGCGGATGTGAAAACGGCGGTTGATGTTGTGCAATCTGCGGAGAAAACGAAAGGGAAAGTTTTTTTGACGGGTTACTGACTACAATTGAAGGAGTCTTTTTGATTGGCCATTTAAATAGACTAGATAGTACGTTTAGGAACACCTAATTGTAAGTATCTGGTATAACCCTATTAAAAGGTGAAAGGAGATTTTCACATGTGGCTAATCACGGCAATCGCGCCTGTTGTAATAGTTGGTGGAATTGTAGTATTTGTAATTAAAAGATTGGAACATAAATATAAGAACGGAAAATTAGGTAAGAAAAAATCTCAAAAAGCTCAACTGTTATTAGATAGTTTCATACCTATGGGAATGCTTGTCGGCTGTATGATTGGTTTGATTTCCGGTATGTTTTCCCCAGATTTCTCACTGTTTTCCATTAGTTTAGGGTCTGGAATAGGCTATTTATTTGGTTATTTCGCCTATGAAATTTATAGCAAGACAGGCAACAATTTTTCATAATCCAAAAAGAATAAGCGGAACAGTACATAATCGTCATATAAAATATGTACTGTCCTTTATTGTTGCATCAACATTATCACCTTACCTTCCACATCCTATACACCTTTTTTATTGACTTTCCTCTCCTCCCTCTTTTGTATATCCACTTTTTTATTTTCATTGGATCTATACCCATAGTAAAGTAGAGCACATGTAATAACTGAACCTACAATATATCCTAAAAAACACCCTAACCAAAACATAATGTAACCGCCTCTATTCATTATAAATTTTATGTAATACAACCCTTTACATGCTCAATCGTTTATTTCTATAAACTATACACTCTCGTTATTCATACCATTATTTCTCCCCTTACCTCAAATAACAAATTTTTTATTTATCATAAAGTTAACACTCTCGTTAAACAAATATAAAGATTGCTGTATTTCTTACTTTTCTCCTTGAAAACGATATATACTATATTTGAAATAAGCGGGTGCGTCTGCTTAGTATCTAAATTCCCGTGCAATACCCCCAATCCTAGCATCTTTTACAATAACGTTTTGCTTATTTTTTGTACTTATAATACGCCATCAACTCTTCTTCATTTTAACTTTAATCATGAAACAAAAAAATCCCCTCAAAGCATGAACTTTAAGGGGGAGCCTGTTTTTTATTTACTTATATACGTACAGCTGTACCACTTACAGCAACCATTAACATTCCATCACGAACAACTTCGTAATCTACGTCAATACCAACGATAGCGTTCGCACCTTTTTGTTTTGCAAGTTCTTTCATTTCATCCATTGCGATATCACGAGCTTCTTTTAGCTTGCTTTCGTAAGAACCAGCACGACCACCGACAACATCACGAACGGAAGCGAATAAATCGCGGACAATATTTGCACCCATAATAGCTTCACCATTTACAATATCGATATACTCAATAATTTCTTTACCTTGAATTCCAGACGTTGTTGTTACAATCATGACTGACACTCTCCTAATAAGTTGTAGTTTTTTAATGCGCTTTCTTATGTCTTTATTATGACACAGAAAAAATATCTAATCTATTGAATTACCTTACAGGAGTGTGACAATTTTGTAAGAATGAAACGCCTATTCTATTTAACGAATTCCCCGTAAGAATTCTCCTTCCTCAAGTGTGTGAAGGGAATAGCCCAACGATAGGTGGGAGATGAATTTCGGTTTGGCGTAGCCAAAAGGCTTTGCCTTTTATTGTCACCTTGTATTGGTCGTGAAATACAGAAGAAATGTATTTGATGATGATATGTCGGACTATGCAAAAGACATTTTTGTCCGACTATCTGAAACCTATAACATCACATTAGTTGAATGGAATCATGATGTAGACCATGTGCATATCTTATTCAAGGCACATCCGAATACAGAAATGACAAAGTTCATTAATGCTTATAAAAGTGCAAGTTCTCGACTAATCAAGAGAGACTTTCCCCATGTGAGAAAGAAACTTTGGAAAGAAATGTTTTGGTCAAGAAGCTTTTGCTTGATTACTACGGGTGGTTCACCGATAGATGTAGTAAAGAAATATATTGAACATCAAGGAAAAAGTGAGGTGTAGGAAATGTTAAAATCATACAAATATCGTATCTATCCAAATAAAGAACAACAAATGTTTTTCTCAAAAACATTTGGATGTGTTCGATTTGTATACAACAAGATGCTTGCAGATAGAATCAAATCTTATCAAGAATCACAGGATACACTTGATATATCTGTTACATATCCTACGCCCGCACAATATAAGGCTGAATTTCCATTCCTAAAGGAAGTTGATAGTCTTGCGTTGGCGAATGCTCAAATGAATTTGAATAAAGCATACGCTAACTTTTTCCGGGATAAATCTATTGGATTCCCGAAATTCAAAAGTAAGAAAGATAACCATCGTAGTTATACAACAAATAACCAAAAAGGCACGGTTTACATTGAGAGTGGTTATATCAAGCTGCCAAAACTAAAGACCTTAGTAAAGATTAAACAGCACAGACAATTCTTTGGGTTAATTAAGTCTACTACAGTGTCTCAAACACCTACTGGTAAATACTTTGTATCGATTTTAGTAGAAGAAAATGAGCAATTGTTTCCTAAAATTGATACAAAAGTTGGTATTGATGTTGGGCTAAAAGACTTTGCAATATTGTCTAATGGCAAGAAATATGAGAACCCTAAATGGTTGAGAAAAGCCGAAAGAAGATTAGCTCTTCTGCAGCGCTCTTTGTCGCGTAAAAAGAAAGGTTCAAACAATAGAAACAAGGCCAGGTTACAAGTTGCAAGACTTCATGAGAAGATTGCGAATCAACGCAATGATTTTCTTCACAAGATAAGCAATGAAATCACAAACGAAAACCAAGTAATTGTGATTGAGGACTTGAAAGTGAAGAACATGCAAAAGAATTACAAATTAGCAAAAGCAATCAGTGAAGTATCTTGGGCCACATTCAGAGAGCTCCTTGACTATAAAGCAATATGGAAAGGTCGCGATTTGATAATCGCACCTAAGAATTATGCGAGTAGCCAATTGTGTTCTTGCTGTGGTTATAAAAATAAGGAAGTCAAGAATCTAAGCCTTAGAGAGTGGACTTGCCCTGAATGCAATAGCCATCATGATAGAGATGTAAATGCAAGTATAAACTTACTAAAATTATCCATGTAATTGGTATTTTCTTTAGGGGTAGGTACTACCCTTATAGCTTGGTAAATATAGATAGCTAATAAAAGTATCTACTTCCCAAGAAGCTCCCACTTCAAACAGTCCGTAAGGACGTTAAGTTGTGAGTAGTTCACTAAAGCGCTTTAATATTGGGATACATAAACGAGTCTCTATTTTCTTTCCAATCCTTTTCTACTTCTTTAAAAGTTGGTCGCCCTAATTCTTTATTATTTTCATGTTTACTAAACCATTTTTTCACATACCGATCTCCATTTTTACTTTGAACTGTGCAAAGGAAACTATTACTACTATCCTTTAATATTTTTACAATCACGAATAGACACCTCTTCCCTTCTCAATATCATAATAGGACTTGATCTTTTACTATAAGCCCTTCCTCTCTTATAGTCATACGACTCCTCGGCCGCGCCAAAGTTGTAAGATCAAAAACGATATTCACTTTGTTTACATTTTATTTAAAGAAATCAGAGTTATAGGCATTATGCTTATCAAATATTTTATAGATTTCTAACTTATCATCTAATTTTGCATCTACTAAAATTAATATATTTCCATCGTAAATATATTCTTCATACTTTTTAGCATGGTCTTCAGGGATTCCTAAGCCGATAAATGCTCCTATTAAACTTCCAGCTCCTCCGCCAATACCAGCTCCTCCAATAGCTGCTGCGATTGGTCCTGCTGCTACAATTGGACCCATTCCAGAAACGGCAAGTATACCAAGACCTGTTAATAAACCACCGAGTCCGCCTGCTACTCCTCCAGCTACAAGCCCTGTCGCTGAAAAGATATCTGCTTTATGTGCAGTTTCGCTATTCACTTTTTCACCCGATTTTTCTTCCAGATGTTCAATTTCCTTTTGATCTTTCGCAATAGCTGAAATGTTATCTGCTGAGTATCCTTTTTCATTTAATTCATTAATAACGAGTGCCGCATCATCAATTGTTCTAAAAACACCTACTATTTTTCTATCTACATTCATAACTATTAACCTCCTAAAGTTTTATATAATGTATCTTTATTTCTCTTCATTTCTG
>NZ_JBNLYC010000017.1:0-55718 GCF_050172015.1 Bacillus sp. GMa5/1
TTTACATAAAGGCTCGGTAGCTCAGTCGGTAGAGCAGAGGACTGAAAATCCTCGTGTCGGCGGTTCGATTCCGTCCCGAGCCACCATTTTGAAATCACGAGCCGACTTAGCTCAATTGGTAGAGCAACTGACTTGTAATCAGTAGGTTGGGGGTTCAAGTCCTCTAGTCGGCACCACTTTCAAAATGAGCCATTAGCTCAGTTGGTAGAGCATCTGACTTTTAATCAGAGGGTCGAAGGTTCGAGTCCTTCATGGCTCACCATTTACAATTTAATGCGGGTGTAGTTTAGTGGTAAAACAAGAGCCTTCCAAGCTCTGGTCGAGAGTTCGATTCTCTTCACCCGCTTTTCAATTATGGGCCTATAGCTCAGCTGGTTAGAGCGCACGCCTGATAAGCGTGAGGTCGATGGTTCGAGTCCATTTAGGCCCACCATAATTGTTCCGCAGTAGCTCAGTGGTAGAGCTATCGGCTGTTAACCGATCGGTCGTAGGTTCGAGTCCTACCTGCGGAGCCATATTTATAGAGAAGTACCCAAGTGGCTCAAGGGGCTCCCCTGCTAAGGGAGTAGATCGCGAACGCGGTGCGAGGGTTCGAATCCCTTCTTCTCTGCCAGAACTGGCCCGTTGGTCAAGTGGTTAAGACACCGCCCTTTCACGGCGGTAACACGGGTTCGAATCCCGTACGGGTCATACTAAAAGAGATAGCATAATCTGCTATCTCTTTTTTTGTTGTATAAAAGTGAACTTTGGATAGTCTGCTTTTTTATGCAATAGAAGAAATATGAAGTATGGGCTGTTGCAGTTGGGTATATAGAGCGGTAAATACAATCATGTTGTTTATTTGGGCCTGTATGAATATGAAGGAACTATCTATCTAAAATGATACCTCAAGTTGAACTTTTACCCCAGCTGTATGGCTGTAGCCTCCTACACTTGGAGAAACGGATGAAAATACATCCGGGAGCTACTGTGGAAAATAAATAATATATAGAAAAAGCTGCCTCTCAATAGGGTGACCTACTGGAGACAGCTTTTTTATGTTGTCATTATTGTCGAGTTTTGTCGGTAATTCGATATATTGCAAAAATCGCTGATATATTTGGAGTTACGGTCGATATATTCTAAAAATCGCCGATATAATTTCACTTACCGATGAAAACCACAAGAAAAACCCTTTCACAATCTAAAGAAAACGCCTCCATTGAAATGGATTCCACACCTATTCCAATAACTTTACACTCTATGTGAAAAAGTTCACAAATAGGTCATAATTTGTGAAGTAATTCACAATAATACGTGCTACAATATGAATGTAAAGAAGTTAAACAACATTAAATTAGTATTTTAATTAATTACTTAAACAATCATAAAAAAATATATGTGAACAATAGAGAGGGGAAATTACCATGAAAAAAGGTATCAATCGTGTAGTATTAGTAGGAACAGGAGCTGTAGGTTGTAGTTACGCTTACTCAATGATTAACCAAGGTGTAGCTGAAGAATTCGTATTAGTAGATGTTAATGAAGCAAAAGCAGAAGGGGAAGCAATGGACTTAAGCCATGCGGTACCATTCTCTCCATCACCAACAAAAGTTTGGAGCGGTAGCTATGCAGATTGTAAAGATGCAGATTTAGTTGTTATCACTGCTGGGTTACCACAAAAGCCAGGTGAAACTCGTTTAGACTTAGTTGAGAAAAATACAAAAATCTTTAAACAAATCGTTCGCGGCATTATGGATAGCGGATTCGATGGAATCTTCTTAATCGCAACTAATCCAGTTGATATTTTAACTTACGTAACTTGGAAAGAATCTGGTTTACCGAAAGAGCGCGTAATCGGTTCTGGTACTACTTTAGACTCTGCTCGTTTCCGTTACATGTTAGGTGACTACTTAGATGTAGATCCACGTAACGTTCATGCTTACATCGTTGGTGAACACGGTGACACTGAACTTCCAGTATGGAGCCACGCTACTATCGGTGTACAAAAATTAGAAACAATCTTAGCTAACAACGAACAGTACAAACAAGAAGACTTAGACAAAATCTTCGAAAACGTACGTGATGCAGCTTACCATATCATCGAGCGTAAAGGTGCAACTTACTACGGAATCGGTATGTCACTACTTCGTGTAACTAAAGCAATCTTAAACAACGAGAACAGCGTATTAACTGTATCTGCATACCTTGAAGGTCAATACGGCGAGAAAGATGCTTACGTAGGTGTTCCAGCTGTAATTAACCGCGAAGGTGTACGTGAAATCGTAGAACTTGAGCTAAATGAAGAGGAAAAAGTGAAGTTCGCTCATTCTGTAAAAGTATTAAAAGAAACAATGGCACCAGTACTATAATAATTGCTAAATAATTCAGAGGTGGGAAACTGCTTCTTACCTCTGAACTTATATAATTTAATATAAATTCCTTTTCCGGTTTCCCTTGTATATCCCCAATATACCCCTTTTGCTGGATAAGGGTTGTTTATAGAAAAGAGCACTCTATTTTACGTAGAGTGCTCTTTATTATTCCGCTATTTGCCGGGCAGTAAAAACCCACTGATTAAAGTTTCATTTTATTATTTTTTAGGTGTTAATCCTAATTTCTTTAAAATATCTGCCAGTGTACCGCTTTTGGATTTTTCTACAGGTGTTTGTGATTTAGATGCATCTGGACCTTTTTTCAAGAAGTTCCTTTCAACGAAGCGAATATCTTTTTCGTCGACAATACCATCTTTATTAAGGTCTCCGTCTTTTACAGTTACTCCTTTTTTACCATAGTTGCTAGCGATAATTTCAGCATCTTTAATATCGATTACTTTATCAGCATTTACATCGCCGGTAAGGTTTTCGTCAGGTCTTGCATAATAATATTGGCCAAGCAGCTTACCGTCTTTTTCAGTACCAAGTTTCGTTGTTAGGCGGCTTGTTAAATGTCCTGGCACCTCTACATATAAGTTATAGTCGCGTTTATTAACTGGAAGTCCATTTAGTTTGAAGTATCCGTATTTATCTAGTGAGCCTTCAAACTTATGACGGTAAGAATCAGTCGCATATACTTTTACGCCAAGCTTTGTATAATCGAACTTTTCATCTAAATATTCGCGTTCATTTAAGAACGCACCAGGTTTAATATTTCCTTCTACTAGTGAGTTTAAGGACATAACTGAGAATGTTTGATCTTGAAGTACACGCATTCTATTTGGTTCTGATTCACCTTGTTTCCAGTAAACAAAAATTGGTGACTCTAATTGAGCGTTTGCTTCATAAAATTCATCATTTTCTACTTTGAAAGTTACATCAATGAACGGGAAATCACCATCTAATCCAGCAAAGTTTTTGTCATCGATAGCGCCGCCAACTGTAACAGAACCTGCCTCTAATTTCGGTTCATTTACTTTTGCGGTTACTCCTTTTTCGGAAAGTAGCTTTTCAAAAGCAGGATTAAATTTCGCATTTCAATAACATTGTGACAAAAAATATTGAGAAACATTTTTTTATGACAGATTATTTTGTTTTGATTTTGAGTGGAAAATAGCATGAAAAATAGGATAAACATAATAAAATAAAGGTTGAGAAAAAATAATTGGTAAAAATATAGAAGAATAATAAAGCGTTTTCAATTAATATTCGTCAAAATTCGATATTTTACACGGAAATGTGAAGAAAAACTAACATTTTTAAGAAAAAAACGAATGTTTTTTATAAATTAACAAGGATATTGCAGTTTTTCGCAGAAATAGTTAAAGTATAAAAAATTCTGTCATCTAAGTGAGGTGAGCATATTGAGTGTAATAAATTGTGAAGAAGTGAAACGAGATGAGTTTCATACAGAAAAGTACTATGAAAGTTATAACATCTTTGGCGCACATGTTGTGACGGAAGATGAGATTCAAGGGGTACGATTTACAGTCTGGGCTCCTCATGCGAAAGCAATGAGTGTTGTTGGAGATTTTAATGAGTGGGATTATGAGCAACATAAGATGCTACAAGTGACAGAAGAAGGGATTTGGTCCTTATTTATACCGCATATTGAAGAAGGAGAAATATATAAATATGCGATTGAAACGTTGGCTGGTGACGTCATTTTAAAGGCAGATCCGTATGCTATATATGCAGAAGTAAGACCGAATACGGCATCTGTAGTTTTTGATATAAAAGGATATGAATGGAATGATAAAAACTGGAATCGTAAGAAAAAGAAAAAACCGATTTATAAAGAAGCGATGACAGTTTATGAATTACATTTTGGTTCTTGGAAAAAGAAAGAAGATGGAACACTATATTCTTACAGGGAAATGGCAGAAGAACTCATTCCGTATGTGGTGGAACATCAATTTACACATATTGAAATTATGCCGCTTGTTGAGCATCCATATGATCGTTCTTGGGGATATCAAGGAACGGGATATTATGCCGCGACGAGTAGATTTGGTACACCGCATGATTTAATGTATTTTGTCGACGAATGTCATAAATATGGAATCGGTGTCATTTTAGATTGGGTACCGGGGCATTTTTGTAAAGATGCTCACGGTTTATATTTGTTTGATGGCACACCGACCTATGAATATAAAGATAAAGATGTACAAGAAAATCTAGTATGGGGAACTGTCAATTTTGATTTAGGAAAGAGAGAGGTACGTAATTTCTTAATTTCAAATGCGTTATTTTGGATGAGATATTTCCATATTGATGGTTTCAGAGTAGATGCAGTTGCGAACATGTTGTACTGGAATAAAGAAGGACAAGAGCAAAGTAATGAGTACGCTGTGTCATTTTTACGGGAGTTAAATGAAGCAGTGTTTGCAGAGGATGAAGATTTTCTTATGACGGCAGAGGATTCAACAGCTTGGCCACTTGTAACAGCACCAACGTATGAAGGTGGGCTTGGATTCAATTACAAATGGAATATGGGCTGGATGAATGACGTGCTGAAATATATGGAGTGTGCGCCAGAGTACAGAAAATATATTCATGAGAAAATGACGTTCTCTTTACTATATGCTTACTCTGAAAACTTCATATTACCCCTTTCTCATGATGAAGTCGTTCATGGGAAAAAGTCGTTATTAAATAAAATGCCAGGTGATTACTGGGATAAGTTTGCTCAGCTTCGTTTGTTATATGGATATTTCTTTACTCACCCAGGAAAGAAATTACTTTTCATGGGAGGAGAATTCGGGCAGTTTGATGAGTGGAAAGACCTTGAAGATTTAGATTGGAATTTACATGATTTTGAAATGCATCGTTATATGCATGATTACTTTAAAGAGCTCATAGCATTGTATAAGCGCTCAAAACCACTTTGGCAGCTTGATCATTCGCCTGAAGGTTTTCAGTGGATTGATGCTAATAATAACGAGCAAAGTATTTTCTCGTTTATCCGCCAAGGGGATAAACAAGAAGATGCGTTAGTTATCGTATGTAATTTTACGAAAGCTACATATGAAAACTATAAAGTAGGTGTACCAGATTTCGAGTATTATAACGAGATTTTAAACAGTGATGCACAGCAATATGGCGGTTCGGGACAAGTGAATAAGAAACGTCTTAAGACGATTCTAGAACCGTACCATAATCAAGCAGCACATGTAGAGATTACAATCCCACCATTTGGCGTATCCATATTACGACCAGTGAAGACGAGAAAGGGGAGCAAAAAACAAGATGGCTCAAAAACAAAAGTGCGTAGCAATGTTACTAGCAGGGGGAAAAGGTAGTCGTTTAAGTGCATTAACAAAGAATTTAGCCAAGCCAGCTGTTCCATTTGGTGGTAAATATCGCATTATTGATTTTACGCTAAGTAACTGTGCGAATTCTGGTATTGAAACGGTTGGGATTTTAACGCAATATCAACCACTCGAACTTCATAATTATATCGGAATCGGAAATGCGTGGGATTTAGACCGAGTAAACGGTGGGGTCACAGTCTTACCTCCTTATGCGGAGTCTTCAGGGGTTAAGTGGTATACAGGTACGGCAAGTGCCATTTATCAAAACTTAAACTATTTAAGTCAGTATGAACCGGAGTATGTTCTCATTTTATCAGGCGACCATATTTATAAAATGGATTACAGTAAGATGCTAGATTACCATATTCAGAAAGAATCGGACGTATCCATTTCTGTTATTGAAGTACCTTGGGATGAAGCGAGTCGCTTTGGCATTATGAATACAAATGAAGAAATGGAGATTGTTGAGTTTGAAGAGAAACCACAATTTCCAAGAAGTAATCTTGCATCAATGGGAATCTATATTTTTAATTGGTCAATTTTGAAAGAGTATTTAGAGATGGATGCAAGAAACCCTGAATCTAGTAACGATTTTGGAAAAGACGTGCTTCCGCTTTTATTGGATGAAGGGAAGAAGCTAATGGCGTATCCGTTTGAAGGATATTGGAAAGATGTTGGAACGGTGAAGAGCTTATGGGAAGCGAATATGGATTTGCTTCGCGATGAAACATCACTGAATTTAAACGATCGTAATTGGCGTATTTACTCTGTCAATCCAAACGAACCGCCTCAATATATTGCTGAAAAGGCAAAAGTAGAAGAATCGCTTATTAACGAAGGGTGCGTCATTGAAGGGGACGTGAAGCATTCTGTGTTATTCCAAGGAGTGACGGTGGAAGAAGGAAGTATGGTGATTGATTCTGTCGTTATGCCAGGGGCTAAGATTGGTAAAAATGTTGTGATTGAAAGAGCGATTGTTGGATCAGAAATGGTTATCGAGGATGGAACAATCATTCGTCCAGAAAAGAATGTTGACGATGTAGTATTAATTGCTGAAGGGAAATAGAAAAGGGGGATGAAATGAATGGGAGAAAAAATGTTAGGAATTATTAATGCAACGGGAAGTTTTCCTTCCTTAAAGAAAGTAACAGGGCATCGTTCACTAGCGGCGTTACCGTTTGGGGGCCGTTATCGACTCATTGATTTCATGCTTTCAAATATGGTGAATTCTAGTATTCATAGTGTGGCAGTTTTTACAAGCCATAAAAATCGTTCGTTAATGGACCATGTTGGTTCAGGAAAACAGTGGGATTTAGATAGAAAACGAGACGGACTATTTTTATTCCCGCCAAACTGCCAATGTGACCAAGATGAATTTGGGTCTTTTGCACACTTTAGAAGACATATTGATTATTTTCTAAGAAGCAGAGAAGAGTACGTTGTTATTACGAATAGCCATCTCGTAACAGCATTAAATTTTCAAGCGGTGTTAGAGCGACATATACATACGGCAGCTGATATTACGGAAGTTTGCCATGAAGGGGTTTCACTTCAAACATATGTGTTAAAGAAACAATTATTGTTAGACTTATTTGAGTCATATAAAGATGTGGAACAATACAGTTTATTTGATGTAGTGAGAGAAAAGCGCGGGAAATCATTACACATTGCTACATATGAACATACTGGATATGTAGCAATTATTGACTCGATTAAAAGTTACTATAAACATAGCTTAGAAATTTTGCAACCTGCTATTTGGAAGCAATTATTTAAGAAAGAAGCACCGATCTTTACGAAAGTAAAAGATGAGCCACCAACTCGTTATTTAAAGGGTGCAGTCGTGAAAAATACAATGATTGCAAACGGTAGTATTATTGAAGGGGAAGTCGAAAACAGTGTTGTTTCCCGTTCAGTTAAAATTGGAAAAGGTTCAATTATTCGTAACAGTATTATTATGCAAAAGAGCCAAATTGGAGATAACTGTATAATAGATGGTGTTATTATTGATAAAGACGTGAAAATTGGTGACGGTGTCGTATTAAAAGGAAACGCCGATGGGCCGTATGTTGTAGAAAAAGGAAGCGTACAAAACAGTACGATTAATAGTTATTCTTAAAAGAATCAGTGGGGGTCTTCCTCCACTGATTAAAGTTTTAATTCAAATGAAAACTCGAAGGGAGGAAGCTGCAAGAGGAGTAATAAAAACTTTTCGCGCAGTGGAACAACAAGTGAATATTTTATTTGCAGTATCAGAATGTGTACCGTTTGTGAAATCGGGAGGATTAGCTGATGTAGCGGGTGCGCTCCCAAAAGAGCTGAAAAAATTAGGAGTGGACGTTCGTATTATACTTCCGAATTATAGCCTCATTCCGCAAAAGTTAAGAGATGGATGTACGTTACATAAAGTAATTAACGTCCCGCTTGGGTGGAGAAATCAATATTGTGGAATTTTAAAAGGTGAGCAAGACGGAATTACGTATTACTTAATAGATAATGAATATTATTTTAAGAGAGATTCTCTGTATGGTCATTATGATGACGGAGAGCGTTTTTCTTATTTCTCAAAAGCGGTGTTAGAGTGTATTCCGCACCTTGATTTTGAAGTGGATGTTCTTCATAGCCACGATTGGCATACGGCTATGGTTAATTTCTTACTTCGTGAAAAGTATCAAGATAACCCGTTATATGAGCGTATTAAAACGGTATATACAATTCATAACTTACAGTTCCAAGGTGTATTTCCTCCTGAAGTAATGTACGACTTGTTAGAACTTGGTGATGAATATTTCCACAGTGAGCAGTTAGAGTTTTATGGGAATGTGAACTTTATGAAGGGCGGTATTATCGCTTCGGATCAAATTACAGCGGTGAGCCCGACATATAAAGAAGAAATTCAATATGAATTTTTCGGTGAGAAGTTAGATGGATTACTGCGAAAATATAATGATAAGCTTAGCGGCATTGTAAATGGTATTGATACGAGCGTATATAATCCAGAAACGGATTCGTATATTAAGGCTCAGTATGATGCAGAGTCATTATATGAAAAGAGTGAAAATAAACGCGCCTTGCAGCGTTATTTTGGTTTGCCAGAAAAAGAGGATACACCAATTATTTCAATGGTAACGAGATTAACGAAGCAAAAAGGTCTTGATTTAGTACGTACTGTATTCCGCGAAATAATGGAAGAAGATGTACAATGTATTATTTTAGGATCAGGTGATTCGGAATATGAGCAATTCTTTGAATGGATGGCATATGAGTATCCGGAGAAGGTAAAAGTTTATATCGGATTTAATGAAGAATTAGCTCATCAAGTGTATGCAGGAAGTGATTTATTCTTAATGCCATCGCTGTTTGAACCGTGTGGACTTGGACAACTTATCGCATTAGCATACGGTACGATTCCAATTGTAAGAGAAACAGGTGGATTAAACGATACGGTACATTCTTATGATGAAGAAACTGGAGAAGGAAATGGTTTTAGTTTCACGAATTTTAATGCACATGACATGCTGCATACGATTCATCGTGCAATTGAATTCTATCACGATAAACCGGTATGGGAGCAGCTTGTAAAACAAGCGATGACTGAAGATTATAGCTGGGAGCAATCGGCTCTTGCTTATAAGGAATTGTATAAAAGTCTCATGGAATAACATGTAGGTGGTGAAAAAATGTTTACTCATGTTGAAAGTTTTAAATCAACTTTTCTAGAAAAGTTAGAGACGATGTATGGGAAAAGTTTCAAAGATTCTACAACTCGTGATCAATATAATACGCTCGGCCATATGGTACGTGAGTATATGAATAGTCAATGGATTGCAACGAATGAGAGTTATCGATCCGGAGAGCAAAAGCAAATGTATTACTTGTCTATTGAGTTTTTGCTTGGACGTTTGCTTGGAAGTAACATCTTGAATTTAGGTATTAGAGATGTATGCGAGCAAGGGTTATCTGAACTAGGGATTTCGTTACAAGAGTTAGAAGAAGTGGAAGCAGATGCAGGCCTTGGTAATGGTGGGCTTGGACGCTTAGCAGCCTGTTTTCTCGATTCACTTGCATCTTTAAACTTGCCAGGACACGGCTGTGGAATTCGTTATAAACATGGTTTGTTTGATCAGAAAATTGTTGATGGTTATCAAGTCGAATTTCCAGAACAGTGGCTTCTTCATGAAAACGTATGGGAAGTAAGAAGGCATGATCAAGCTGTAGAAGTAAGTTATTTCGGCAGTGTTGAACCGCTAGAAATTGACGGGCGTTTAGAGTTTAGGCATACAAATGCAGAAGTCATTATGGCCGTGCCATATGATGTGCCGGTAGTTGGCTATGAGACGAGTACTGTAAATACACTTAGACTTTGGAATGCTGAACCAGTTCCTTTCCCGCAAAACTGCAAAGATATTTTGAAATATAAGCGTGAAACAGAGGCTGTATCGGAGTTTTTATATCCAGATGATACGCATGATGAGGGAAAAATACTTCGTTTAAAACAACAGTATTTCCTCGTATCAGCAAGTTTGCAAAATATCGTTCGAATGCATAGAGAAAGATACGGTGACCTTCGTCAACTACATGAAAAAATTGCGATCCACATTAACGATACACATCCGGTTTTAGCAATTCCGGAACTGATGCGTATTTTACTAGACGAAGAAAAGTTAGCATGGGAAGAAGCTTGGCACATAACGACGCAGACGATTTCTTATACGAATCATACGACGTTATCAGAAGCGCTCGAAAAGTGGCCAATTCACATTTTTAAACCGTTATTACCGAGAATTTATATGATTATTGAAGAGATTAATGAACGTTTCTGTCATGAACTGTGGGAACAGTATCCGTATGAGTGGGATCGTATTGAAGCAATGGCGATTATTGCACATGACCTTGTGAAAATGGCTCATTTAGCGATTGTCGGTAGCCATAGCGTAAACGGTGTAGCGAAAATTCATACGGAAATATTAAAGCAGCGGGAAATGCGATTGTTTTATGAATTTTATCCAGATAAGTTTAATAATAAGACGAATGGAATTGCTCATAGGCGCTGGCTTATGAAAGCAAATCCACAGTTAACAAATCTCATTTCAGAGGCGATTGGAACAGAGTGGAAGAAAGAACCGATTAAGCTTCAAGAGCTACAATTAGTTCAATATGATGCGAGTTTCCAAGAGAAATTTGCAGAGGTAAAACAAGAGCGTAAAGAGATTTTAGCGGAGCGTATTCATAATACAATGGGGATTACCATTGATCCAAATTCTATTTTTGATGTGCAAGTGAAAAGATTACATGCTTACAAACGACAATTATTAAATGTTCTTCATATTTTATATTTGTATAACCGTTTGAAAGAGGATGCTAGTTTTACATTTTATCCGCGTACTTTTATTTTTGGAGCGAAAGCATCACCTGGCTATTATTACGCGAAAAAAATTATTAAATTAATAAATGAACTCGCAAGAAAAGTAAATAATGACCCGTATGTCAGTCAATATATGAAAGTTATCTTTCTAGAAAACTATCGAGTTTCTTTAGCAGAAGATATATTCCCGGCAGCGGATGTAAGTGAACAAATTTCAACGGCGAGTAAAGAAGCATCGGGAACAGGTAATATGAAATTTATGATGAATGGTGCGATTACACTCGGAACGCTAGACGGTGCTAACGTTGAAATAAAAGACCGGGTCGGTGATGATAACTGTTTTATTTTCGGTTTAACAGCAGAAGAGGTTCTTCATTACTATCAAAATGGTGGATATCGTGCAAGTGATTATTATCACCACAATGGGCACATTAAAAAGGTAGTAGATCAGTTAACGAATGGTTTCTTTGCACAGTCGGGAGCCGAATTTGAAGCAATTTACGATTCTCTCGTTATTCAAAATGATGAATATTTTGTTCTGCGAGATTTTGGTCCATATGCTGAAAGACAAGAAGCTGTCGGTAGAGCTTATGAGAACCGAACGAAGTGGCTAGAAATGTCGATTTTAAATATTGCACAGTCTGGTCATTTTGCGAGCGATCGAACGATTTTGCAGTACAGTAATGAAATTTGGGGTATTGGTAATACAGTTAAACAGTTTTAAAGAGGTTGCTATATTGGGAGATATATTATCGATTTACCAACAGAAATGGATATTAATAAATAAAACGTGCTTAATAAAATTAAGCTCGTTTTATTTATTTTGCTTAAGAAAGAAATGGAACAGTGGTATATATGATACCTGCCCCATCATACTCTCCTGTCGCAAAGTATGAAAATGTAAAGAAACCTGTAACCGTAAAAATTACAATAAGGAAAAATGCGAAGATAAATTTTAACATGTAAGGTCCCCTCATCCAAAAATAACTTCATAGATTATTATAGTATACGAATATTTTATTTCCAATTGTTTACTGGTTAAAAATGAGAAGTCAGACATGTTTTGTATGTTGTAATGGAATGATTATTTGTAATGGATTTTGTGTTTTTTGTAAATGTCATGTTGTGATGGACGTGTGCATACTCCCAATCATGATCATTAAAATTTATGTTTCGGGGAGGGAGAAGTGGGACGACATCGAATAAGTTGACGAAACGAAAGCTACTAGCTACTTGTAGTTTATAATAATTTCGAAAAGCGATATCTCCTACTTTTGGAGAAGCGAATGTATAAAGTCCATACTGTGCGAAGGCAGTATTTATACGTGCATCTAATATGTGTAATGTGGCAAGCGCGCCACCTAGACTATGCCCAGTAGCTAGCAGTTTTTTATGTGCTGGCAATGATACGAGCATATCCATAATAGAATCACGACAAGACTCATAAATAGAGAGAAAACCGTTATGGACATTTCCGCCATTTAAAGCATAAGGATAAGGTTTTTGATTGACGAGAGAATCAATAATCCAATCTGGATCTGTTTGAGTGCCTCTGAAGGCAACGATAATTGTATCCTCAGATTCTAATATAAATCCGAACCATTCTGTTGTTTGAATGGCCTTTCCTTGAAAACCTTGTACATATTGAAAACCATCTGGTATTTCGAAAATACCATTTTGTTTATATTGTTCATACGTTAACTCACAACAAGAAGCTAACAGTATGGCAGTTTCTTTATCAAAGGATAAAGGAGTACGCATTAAGGTAGCCCTCCTTAAGAAAAGGTATAGTTTAATATATGCGGTGAGGAACTTGATTCATTCTTTTGGAGGTGGGGAATAGCTTGTATCGCTTACCTAAATCAGTGGAGGAAATTATAATGGCAAAATAAAACAGTGCCTGATAAGGGCACTGTTTACTCTTTTTCATCTCAAGGAATCGACTTTTTTAGTTATTCTTAATGAACTGACGCATGCGTTAGTTGCATAAGTAAGAGGTTTGAAAAAATAGCCTGTATATATTTGAATGATGAATAACTTACCTATTTTCTTGTGTTTGTTTGCGTTACATACAGAAAAAATTCGGAAAATAAAACATATTATTTATCTGTTTGTTTTTGCTTCTTTTTCAAATACTCCGTACGCAATTTTTCAAGTTGCTGCTTTTTATCAAATTTGGCAGGCTTCTGTTTTTCATGGAACTTTGCCACAGCTACCTGACTTTTGGAATCCAATTGATATTTTCCCACTTTGTTCACCTACTTTTCTTGTCTCTAAAGAGAATCTACTCAACAAATATAATATACCTTATTTTCCTGAAGTAAACCTTATTACTTTATTTTAACTGCTTTTTCTCGTTTGTAGACGTAAATTAAAACACCCTTTCACTTTATTACTGCAAGCAAGGGTGTTTTAATTTTATTATTTTATTAGTTGATGGCCATGCCCACATAAGGGCACAGTTTACTCTTTCCCATCTAATAAACGACCAAGGCCACCTAATACACTACCTTCGCCAGTACTTTGCGCTGCTGGGCTTGTAAGGCGTGCTGCTAATCGGCTAAGTGTTAAGGACTGAATCCAAACTGTTCCAGGTCCTTCTAACGTTGCGAAGAATAAACCTTCGCCGCCAAATAGAGCTGTTTTTACTTTTCCAACGAACTCGACATCATAGTTAATGTCTTTTGTCATAGCAACGAGACAACCTGTATCAATGCGAAGTTTCTCACCAGGTTTTAATTCACGTTTATATACAGTTCCACCTGCGTGCATGAAAGCAAGACCGTCACCTTCAAGTTTCTGCATGATAAAACCTTCACCACCGAAGAAACCAGTTCCTATTTTTTTCGTAAATTCAATTCCGATAGAAACACCTTTTGCGGCACAAAGAAAGGCATCTTTTTGACAAACTACTTTTCCTTGATATTCTGTTAAATCTACAGGAATAATTTTACCAGGATAAGGAGCAGCAAATGAGACGTGGCGTTTGCCGTGACCTGTATTTGTAAATACAGTCATAAACATACTTTCGCCTGTAACGAGACGCTTACCAGCGCCCATTAATTTTCCGAATAAACCTCCAGATGGGCCAGAACCATCACCGAAGATTGTTTCCATTTCTATGTAATCTTCCATCATCATCATTGCGCCAGCTTCTGCGATCACGCTTTCTTCTGGATCTAACTCAATTTCAACAAACTGCATATCATCGCCGTATAATTTATACTCGATTTCATGTGCTTGCATTTTTCTCACCTCATAAATATGTAGTAATTATATTGTACAGAAATTATTAGAATTAGCACACTATAGTTTTGTTAATTTTCCAATAAAATATGAATATGGAAATTCAACATTATATTAAAATTATAAAAAAATGGTGGAATGAAAGTGTTCTCATTTGACGTTTTTGATATAGCGTGATATAGTGAAGTCACTATTGAGCTACATAATGTGGTACGGAAATAAAGCACGTTGAATTAAAGGCTGTAAGCTTGTTATACATTCATGTCCTTTATATCCACCTTTTCATGTGGATTCATAGTTTCATTTTTATTTAGGAGGTACATGACATGCAAACAGGTAAAGTTAAATGGTTCAACAGCGAAAAAGGTTTCGGTTTCATCGAAGTTGAAGGTGGAGACGATGTATTCGTTCACTTCTCAGCTATCCAAGGTGACGGATTCAAAACTTTAGAAGAAGGTCAAGAAGTTTCTTTCGAAATCGTTGAAGGTAACCGTGGACCACAAGCTGCTAACGTTACAAAAAACTAATTAGCTAGCGATAAAAAGCATTCCGATTTTCGGAATGCTTTTTTTTATTCTTTGGAACTAGATTCATTTGAAGATAATTCACCTTTGAAGGTACGCTCTTCAAAGTCATCAAGCATTTGTTCATATTCTTCATGTTCTTCCGTAGCGAAAACTTGCGGATTTTTTCCATACATATCTGTACCAATAAAGTTTTCGAAATCTTCTACGTATCCTACATTTTCCTCACTGTTTACGTACATGCCATTATAGTTTTTCGAATCTTGTCTTTCTAAATCAGACGGCGTTTCAGATGTTCCGTAATTTGCGACATCTTGCCACGCATCTTCCGCATCGTACTCAACAGAATGGTCCTCATCATGCTTGTGAAAAGAAGGAGATAACACTTCCTCTTCAACTGGACGCGCATCCATGTTTAATTTATTTATTGCGTGCTGAACGCATGTTGTAGCAGTCGGCATTGCTTCCAATCTTTCAAATGGAATTTCTTCACCAGACACTTCGCAAATGCCGTACGTACCCGCTTCTATTTTTTGCAAGGCATGTTTCGTGTCCTCAAGCTGTTTATGCCAAAGCTCAATAAGCCCGAAGTCTTTTTCCCGTTCATATAGCTCTGTAGCCATATCAGCTGGATGGTTATCATAGCTAGATAATTCTCCAACGGAATCACGTTCAGAAGCACGATCTGTATTTTCATGAGTTTGTATCGTTTGCTCTAGTTCTTGTTTTTGTTTTTCTAAAATGGATTTAAATTGACCTACTTGTTGTGGAGTTAACATAGTCGTCCACCTTCCTACAATTCAGTTTCTTTACATAGTATGAGCGTTGAGAGTAGGAATTATGAGATGAATTTCAGATATGAAAAAGGAGCCGCATAAGCAGCTCCTTTTATAGAAAGTATCCAAGTAATAATCCAATTCCCATTAGGAAACCGAAGATTGTATTTGTTTTTGCTGTTGCAATCATCGCAGGTACCATTTCCATTGGAATGCTTTTGCCGATAAAGCCTTTCGTCGCTTTAAATGCTTTCGGTGTACTTAAAAATACGATAAGCATCCATGGTGATACGATGCCCACGATAATTAAAGCAATTGTCCAAATGTAGGAAACGATGAACATAGAAGCAAGTACACCAACCGCTCTTTCACGTCCAACGAGAATTGCTAACGTTTTACGACCGTTTTCTTTATCGCCATCTAAGTCACGAATATTATTAGCTAGTAAAATGGCACCAATTAAAATGGAGCTTGGAATAGATAGTAAAATGATTTCTGATGTTACAGTTCCAGTTTGAATAAAGAATGAAATTCCAATAATGATAACACCCATAAATAATCCGGCTGTTAACTCTCCAAATGGTGTATAGGCAATGGGAAGTGGGCCACCCGTGTAAAGGTAAGCAACGGCCATACAAACAAGACCGATTGCAGCAAGCCACCAGCTAGAATTCATACAAATATAAACACCTAATAGTATTGCGATGCCGAAAAATCCAAATGCTAAGTTAAGCACTGTTTTTGGCTGAATGCCATCGCGAACGATAGCGCCGCCGATACCAACTGAACCTTCGTGATCGAGTCCTCTTTTATAATCAAAGTATTCATTAAACATGTTTGTTGCTGCCTGAATGAGAAGACAAGCAAGAAGCATTATAAGGAAAAGAGGGAGATGGATTTGATTTATACCTCCGACCTGCATTGCATAGGCTGTTCCGATGAAAACAGGAACGAAAGCTGCTGTTAATGTATGGGGACGTAGTAAACTCCACCAAATGCGCCAGCCTGTTTGCTTGCTTGGTTTTGGCGCCATAGGAGAGGAATTCGTTTCGACGTTCATTTCCATGTTGAATCCTCCTTTGGTCACATATTGTACACAACTAAGTGTAGAAAAAGCATCATTTAGTGTCAACGTTTATTTTCTAGGAAGAGAAGGTGAATTTCTCAGAAATGCTAAACGTTGACAGGCCTTTCGTTTGAGGTGTATCTTAAAATCAAGCGTAATTATGACTATTTTTCGCCCATAGGGGGGAGACAATTGTGATTCAAACGAAACAAAAAGGCTTGCAAGAAGTTCTTAGTGCAGCCATTAAGCATGCAACTGATGAAAAAATATTGGTTAGTTTTGTAAAACAAATAGACTGGATGGATCCGCTTCTGTTTTATGCAGCAGGAAAAAGGATTGCATTGGAAAATAGATGTTATTTTGCAGATCCAGCTCAGCATGTAATATTTGCTGGAATTGGCTCTGTTTTCACTATAGCAAATTCTTCTCACAAACGCTTTCAAGCGGCTCGTGACGAGTGGGATAAAGTAAAAGAGAAAGCATTTGTACAAAGAGAAAAATATGAATTTGGAACAGGTCCTCTTTTATTTGGTGGATTTTCATTTGACCAAGAAAAAGAGAAAACGGACTTATGGAAAGAATTCGATGATACGACATTTTCACTACCAGCATTTTTATTAACTGTAAAAAATGAAAAAGCATGGTTAACGATGAATACATTCGTTTCAGCAACAGATTGTGCAGAAACTCTTTATAACGAAATTGTTTCTTTAGAAGAGAAAATTTTTGGGGAGAGTAAATGTGCATTAGAAGGATCGAAATTAACAGTTACTTCTAAAGTGGAAGTGGATCCGAAAGGCTGGATGAAAGCCATTGAGAAAGTGCAAGATGAGATGAAGCAGGGTAACGTGCAGAAGGTTGTATTAGCGAGGGAGCTAAAAGTAGAAATGGATCATCATATTGATTCTGCTCTTGTTTTAGAAGCACTTCGCATTGGGCAACCGGATTGTTACGTATTTTCTTTTGATTATAAAGGAGCATGCTTCTTAGGAGCGACGCCAGAGAGGTTAATTCGCAAAGAAGATGAGAAGTTTACTTCGATGTGTCTTGCTGGTTCAACTGGTCATGGTCAATCTATAGAAGAAAGTAAGCGAAATAGTAATGCGCTTCTTCATGATGAAAAGAATTTAGCTGAACACGGTTATGTTGTGAACATGATCAGGTCGGTATTAAATGAGCACTGCGAATACGTTAATATTCCGGAGAGTCCAGGTCTATTAACAACGAAAAACTTAATTCATTTATATACGCCTGTAGAGGCAAAAGGCACTGCGAGTCTTTTAACGATGGTAGAAGAATTACATCCAACACCAGCTCTTGGCGGGACACCTCGTTTGGAAGCGATGAAACTGATTCGTGATGTTGAATTGTTAGACAGAGGATTATATGGTGCACCGATTGGCTGGATAGATGATGAAGGAAATGGTGAATTTGCGGTTGCACTTCGCTGCGGATTATTAAATGGCGAGAAAGCATCCTTATTTGCCGGTTGCGGGATTGTAATTGATTCAGTACCGCAACTTGAATATGAAGAGACAAGTTTGAAGTTTAGACCGATGCTTGGTGCTTTGGAGGAATTAATGAAATGAACAATCATATAGAAGCATTATCATATTATTTAGGCGCGTTCGTGGATGAACTGACGCGTCTAAATGTATGTGATGTTGTCATTAGTCCAGGCTCACGGTCAACGCCGATTGCTCTACTAATGGAACAACACGAAGGAATGAACACATATTTACATGTAGATGAAAGATCTGCAGGATTTTTTGCACTCGGTATCGCAAAAGCGAAAAAACGTCCGGTTGCATTATTATGTACGTCAGGAACGGCAGCAGCGAACTACTATCCAGCTGTATGTGAAGCTTTCCATTCACGAGTGCCGCTTATCGTCTTAACAGCAGATAGACCGCATGAATTAAGAGATGTCGGTGCACCACAAGCGATGAATCAATTTAATTTATACGGTACGTTTGTGAAGCAATTTACAGAGATGGCACTTTCAGAAGCGAGTGAAGCGATGTACCACTACGCTCGCATGACAACGCAGCGCATGATAGCAAGTGCTTGTTTAGCGCCGCAAGGACCTGTTCATCTTAATTTTCCAGTTCGTGAACCGCTTATCCCGGACTTTTCATTAGAAAGTTTATGGGATAAAGGACGCGGGGAATATACAGGAGTAGTTCAGCAAGGGAACGTGGTGATGCCGAGTGAATATGTAGATTCTCTTGTAGGGCGCCTTTCACATATGGAAAAGGGGCTTATTATTTGTGGAGATGATAGTCATTCAGAAATCGCAACGTTTGCAACGCAACTAGCTGAAAAAACGGGATACCCAATATTAGCAGACCCACTTTCTAATATTCGTAGCGGACACCACGATAAAACGATGGTAATCGACTGTTATGATACATTTTTACGAAATGAATTGTTAAAAGAGACGTGGAAGCCGGACGTTTTAATTCGTTTTGGTGGTATGCCTGTTTCGAAAGCATTAACGCAGTTCATTAAAAAACAAACGAAAGCTGTTCATATCGTTGTTGACGAATCTGGACAATGGAGAGATCCAGCTCTTGTTGCGACAGAAGTTGTACAGGCAAGTGATATTGCATTTTGCAGTACATTAATAGAAAAAATGCCAGTTATGAAAAAGAATGATTGGTCCCAAATGTGGCAACATATAAACGAAAAAACGAAGGAAACGCTTCGTGAAATGGAAACATATGAAACTGCATTTGAAGGAAAAGTCATTACAGATATTGTACGCGTATTACCAGAAGGAGCAACGTTATTTGCGAGTAATAGTATGCCAATTCGTGATACAGATTCATTCTTCTTCACATCAGATAAAAATATTCAAGTGATGGCAAACCGCGGTGTAAATGGGATTGATGGCATCATTTCGACAGCTTTAGGAGCGAGCATGATTTGCGATCCGCTCGTATTAGTCATCGGTGACTTATCATTCTATCACGATTTAAATGGACTATTAGCTGCAAAATTACATGAATTAAATATAACGATTGTCGTTGTAAATAATGATGGTGGGGGTATTTTCTCATTCTTACCACAATATGAGAAAAAGGAACACTTCGAATCGTTATTTGGAACGCCGATTGGGCTTGACTATGAGCATGTTGTTAAAATGTACGGTGGTTCATTTAGCCGTGTAAATGGTTGGGAGCAATTCCGGGAGGAAGTACAAAAGGGAGCAACGACAGAAGGTTTACACGTTGTAGAAATTTGTACGAACCGTGATGAAAACTTAACGTTGCACCGTACGTTATGGGCAAAAACACAGGACGTAATTACTACATCATTGCAAGGTGAATCAAAATGAAAGTAACGCTGCAAGGTGTATCGTATGAATATGAAGTAGTCGGAAGCGGGGAACCACTTCTACTTCTTCATGGTTTTACGGGAAGCATGGAAACGTGGCGTTCTTTTATCTCTTCATGGAGTGGGCAGTTTCAAGTTATTGTAGTGGATCTTGTTGGACACGGAAAGACCGAGAGTCCTGAAGATGTTGCACATTATGACATTCGAAATGTGGCATTGCAAATGAAAGAACTATTAGATTACCTTCATATTGAAAAAGCACATATACTTGGCTATTCAATGGGCGGTAGACTGGCGATTACGATGGCGTGTCTATATCCAGAATATGTACGTTCTCTTTTATTAGAAAATTGTACAGCTGGACTCAAAAGTGAAGATGAGCGAAAAGAACGCTGTGAAAAAGATGAGCGACTTGCCGATAAAATTGAGCGAGAAGGCATAGAAAGTTTTGTATCGATGTGGGAAAATATTCCGCTGTTTGAAACGCAAAAACGTTTAGCAAAAAACGTACAAGAAGCGGTGCGAAAAGAACGACTTGCTAACAACCCAAAAGGGCTCGCAAATAGCTTGCGCGGCATGGGAACTGGGGCTCAGCCTTCATGGTGGGATGAGCTAAAAAACTTAAAAATACCTGTTCTTTTAATGAACGGAGAGCATGATGAAAAGTTCTTTCGCATATTAAAAAACATCAAAAAATGCGTCTCTGATGCGAAAATTGTCAAAATTGATGGTGCTGGCCATGCAATTCATGTGGAACAACCGGAAAAGTTTGATACAATAGTAAAGGGATTTCTAAAAACTATGCAGTGATGCTTTTTTCAGTTAAGAATGAAGTTACACTTATAGAGGAGATCAGAAATATACAAGGAGGTAGTTGTAATGGCTATTGAATGGGTAAAAGAAGGCAATTACGAAGATATTATTTATTCAACATACAATGGTATCGCAAAAATTTCGATTAACCGTCCTGAAGTACATAACGCATTCCGTCCAAAAACGGTAATGGAGTTAATCGACGCTTTTGCACAAGCTCGTGATGATGCAAATGTTGGCGTTATCATTTTAACAGGTGAAGGTGGACGTGCATTCTGTTCTGGCGGCGACCAAAAAGTTCGTGGTCATGGTGGATATGTAGGTGACGACCAAATCCCACGTCTAAACGTATTAGACTTACAACGTCTAATTCGCGCAATTCCTAAACCAGTTATCGCAATGGTAGCAGGTTATGCAATCGGTGGAGGACACGTACTTCATATCGTATGTGACTTAACAATCGCTGCAGAAAATGCTGTATTCGGACAAACAGGTCCTAAAGTAGGAAGCTTTGACGGTGGATACGGAGCTGGTTACTTAGCTCGTATGGTAGGCCACAAGAAAGCTCGCGAAATTTGGTACCTATGCCGTCAATACAGTGCTGGGGAAGCGCTTGATATGGGCTTAGTAAATACAGTAGTACCATTAGAACAACTTGAAGCAGAAACAGTACAATGGGCACAAGAAATCTTAGCAAACAGCCCAATGGCACTTCGTTTCCTAAAAGCTGCATTCAACGCAGACACAGACGGTCTAGCTGGTATTCAACAACTAGCTGGAGATGCAACGTTATTGTACTACACAACTGACGAAGCAAAAGAAGGTCGCGACGCATTCAAAGAAAAACGCAGTCCGGACTTCGGTCAATTCCCTCGTTTCCCTTGATCAAATCAAAAGCGGAGCCGACTGTTTAGCCTCGTAGGCTAAGGTTCTTTCGCACAGAAAGTGTTTTTTTACTTTCTCGTGCGGAAGGTTCTTAGACGGAAGGGGCTAGGAGGCGCAGCTAGATGAAACCAAAAGCGGAAGCGGCTCGCTTAGAACAAGAGGGCGTTGGAACTCCTGACGTAGAGGCGCTTTTTGCCTCGTAGGAAGGCGTGAAACGACCGACTGTTCTAGCCGCTGTAGCTAGATGAGATCAAACCGGAAACAAAACAACTAAGAGACTTGATGTCACATCAAGTCTCTTTCTTTCATGAAAGGAGAATGTATGATGGAGACGATGCCAAATTGGTTAAAGCAACGTGCATTTTTAACACCAGATCGTACTGCAATTGAAATAGAGGAAGAGAAAGTTACTTTTATGCAGCTGCATGAAAAGGTAGTATCTGTTTGTGAACACCTCACGCATGTAGGAGTGAAGCGAGGACAAAAGGTGGCTGTTCTGATGAAAAATGGTATGGAGATGATTACAGTTATTCACGCCCTATCGTACGTAGGGGCAGTAGCTGTGCTTTTAAATACGCGTCTTTCAAGAGAAGAGCTACTTTGGCAAATGGATGATGCTGAAGTTATTTGTTTAGTGACCGATCAAGAATTTGATGCTAAAGATGTTCCTGTCTATTCATTCGCCGAAGTGATGAATGGACCAAAAGAGGAAGCCTCTATACAAGAAGAATTCTCTTTAGAAGAAGCGATGACGATTATTTATACGTCAGGGACGACAGGGAAACCGAAAGGCGTTATTTTAACATATGGAAATCACTGGGCCAGCGCGGTTGGCTCTTCGCTTAATTTAGGACTTCGTGATGATGATTGCTGGTTAGCGTGTATGCCGATGTTCCATGTTGGCGGGTTATCTCTTCTAATGAAAAATATTATGTACGGCATGCGCATTTTACTCGTTCCGAAATATGATGCTGATTTTATTCATACAGCACTTCAAACGAGAGGCGTAACGATTATTTCAGTCGTATCAAAAATGTTAACTGATTTATTAGAGAGACTTGGAGAAGAAACATATCCTTCTTCTTTACGATGTATGTTACTTGGTGGAGGACCAGCGCCAAAACCGTTACTCGAAACATGTGTAGATAAAGGAATTCCTGTGTATCAAACGTACGGTATGACAGAAACGTCTTCGCAAATTTGTACGTTGTCCGCAGATTACATGTTAACGAAAGTAGGATCAGCTGGAAAGCCACTATTTCAGTGCCAACTTCGTATTGAAAAAGACGGCGTAGTAGTGCCGCCACATGCGGAAGGTGAAATCGTAGTAAAAGGACCGAACGTAACAGGTGGTTACTTTAACCGTGAAGATGCGACGCGTGAGACTATTCAAAACGGATGGCTTCATACTGGTGACCTAGGTTATTTAGATGAAGAAGGATTTTTATACGTATTAGATCGCCGCAGTGATTTAATTATTTCTGGCGGAGAGAATATATATCCGGCTCAAATTGAAGAAGTGTTGCTGTCCCATCCAGCGATAGCGGAAGCTGGTGTTGTAGGTATGACTGATGATAAATGGGGACAAGTACCCGCTGCTTTTGTTGTGAAAAGCGGGGCGGTAACAGAAGAAGAAATTCTTCACTTTTGCGAGGAGAAATTAGCGAAATATAAAGTGCCGAAGAAAGCATGTTTCTTAGAGGAATTACCACGTAACGCTTCGAAAAAATTGTTAAGACGAGAGTTAAGAGAATTAGTGGAGGAGAAAGAAACAGTAAACAAAAACATAGACAAAAGTAGGCATATATAATAAAAAGTAATTATGAAACAATATAAACCAAAAGAATTTTCAGAAATGCTTAATGTCTCTGTTAAGACATTGCAAAGGTGGGACAATCAAGGTGTTTTAACTGCTTACCGAAACCAAAAAGGAAGATGATACTATACAGAAGAACAGTATAAGGAATATATGGGTATTCAAGAAGAAAATAAAGTAGGCAAAGTAGTTATTTACACAAGAGTATCAAATCCAGGTCAGAAAGATGATTTAGAAAATCAGGTTGAGTTTTTAAAAACATTCGCAAATGCACGAGGGATGATTGTAGATGAAGTTATCAAAGATATTGGTAGCGGATTAAACTACAAAAGAAAACAGTGGAATAACCTGATTGACAGTTGTATGGAAAGAAATATTTCGACTATCATCATTGCACACAAAGATAGATTTGTACGTTTTGGATATGAGTGGTTTGAAAAGTTTCTTCGTAAAATGGGAGTGGAAATTATGATTGTTAACAATGAAAAACTATCTCCTCAAGAAGAACTTGTGCAGGATTTAATATCTATCATTCATGTATTTAGCGGTAGAATATATGGGTTGAGAAAATACAAAAAGAAAATGTCGGAGGATGAAGATTTATGAAAAGAGCATATTTAATAGAAATCAAACCGACAACTGAACAAGTTAGTAAAATCCGTCAAACTATTGGGGTGTGTCGATATGTATATAACCTGTATATCTCTAAAAATAAAGAGGCATATGAGTCGGATGGGAAATTTCTTAGTGGCTATGACTTTTCTAAATGGTTAAACAACATTCATACAAAAGAGTGTGACCAGTGGATTAAAGAAGTGTCGAGCAAAGCGGTAAAACAAGCGATTATGAATGGAGATAAAGCTTTTAAGCGATTTTTTAAAGGTTTATCTAAGTTTCCACGATATAAAAAAAGAAGAAGCAAGATGTGAAGTGCTACTTTCCGAAAAACAACAAAACAGATTGGACAGTAGAAAGACATAGAGTAAAAGTCCCTACAATTGGTTGGATAAGGTTAAAAGAGTATGGATATATTTCAAAAAATACAACTGTAAAAAGTGGTACAGTATATCAAAGAGCAGGAAGATACTATGTGTCTATACTCTGTGAAGTGAAAGAGGTAAAACCAAATTCAATTCTCAATGCAGTAGGTATAGGAATTGATTTGGGAATTAAAGACTTCGCTGTACGTAGCGATGGAAAAACTCACAAAAATATAAATAAAACAGTACAAGTAAAAAAGATAGAAAAACGGTTAAAACGTGAACAACGCTCTTTATCACGCAAATTTGAAAATATAAGAAAGAGAGGTGAACAACCTGTTACTAATAAAAGAGCGAATATAAACAAAAATATTCTTAGGGTGCAACAGCTACATGCTAGGCTAGCAAATATTCGATTAGCGTATGTAAAGTCTATTGTAAATGATGTGGTGAAAACCAAGCCAATGTTTATTACAGTAGAAGATTTGAATGTGAAAGGTATGATGAAGAACAAACATCTATCTAAAGCTGTAGCGCAACAATGTTTTTATGCTTTTAAAACATGGTTATCAACGAAATGTAGGGAATATGGAATTGAACTACGGCAAGTGGACAGATTCTATCCATCTTCTAAAATATGTTCATGTTGCGGTCAAAAAAAGTCGGATTTAAAGCTGTCTGACCGAGTATATACATGTGATTGTGGAAATGTAATGGATAGAGATTTAAATGCATCTATCAACCTTTTACAAGCAAAAAAATATACAATACTAACGTAAATAGATTGTATATATGTACGGTGGGCTACATCGGAATTTACGCCTGTGGAGTGTCACAGCAAACTGTAGTAGCAAGTGATTAGCGAGGCAGGGCACGTAGAAGCAGGAATACTCTAAGAATATACATTTGTCTATATTTTTAGTAGCAGATGTAGGTGGAAATAAAAAAAGCGACACTTCATATAACAGAAATGCCACTCGTAATCCCGTTTGCTGCAAGCTACGGAACGTATGAGAAGCGTGAGAGCATCGTTATTAAATTAGAGGATACGGACGGATACATTGGATTTGGCGAAGTCGTCGCCTTCTCTGAACCGTGGTATACGGAAGAAACAGTGAAGACAGCATTGCATGTACTGCAAGATTTTTTATTACCTGATTTATTAAAGGCTGAAATTTCTCATCCGAATGAGGTACCGGGTCTATTTCAACATATAAAAAGAAACCGAATGGCAAAGGCAGGAATAGAAGGAGCTGTTTGGGATTTATATGCGAAGCGACAAAAGAAGTCATTAGCGACATTACTAGGCGGGACTAGACCTGAAATTGAGGTCGGTGTTGTAATTGGTATCAATACAATTCCGGTTATGTTAAAACAAATCGAAAAGTACGCAGAAGAAGGGTACGAGCGTTTTAAAGTGAAAATAAAGCCAGAGCATGACTACGAATTATTGAAAGAGATTCGTAAAGAATTCCCGCACATCCCGTTAATGGCTGATGCGAACTCAGCGTACACGTTAGCGGATACGGAGAAATTGAAACGATTAGATGAATTTCAATTGATGATGATTGAACAACCGTTAGCGGATTACGATTTTCTTGATCATGCACAGCTGCAAAAGAAAATCGAAACGCCAATTTGCTTAGACGAAAGTATCCATAGTTTAGAAGACGCGCGCGTTGCGACTACGCTTGGAAGTTGCCGCATCGTAAATATTAAACCAGGGCGAGTGGGCGGATTAACGGAGTCGATTCAAATCCATGATTATTGTATGAAGCATAATATCCCCGTTTGGTGTGGCGGTATGGTGGAGATGGGGATTTCAAGAGCACAAAATGTTGCGCTTGCCTCATTGCCGAACTTTACGATTCCAGGCGATATATCTGCTTCTAGCAGACATTGGGAGCAGGATATTATTTCGCCGGAAGTGATGCTTAAGGGCGGAAAAGTTATGGTGCCGCAAAGTGTTGAAGCTGAGTATGAAGTAGACCGCGGAAGGTTGGCGGAGATCACGAAACAGCGAATTGTTTTGGAGCGGTAACTTGAGTCTTTAAAGTAGCGGGCGAATTTCGTTGTTAATTGTCGGTAAGTCGATATATTTCAATAATCGCTGATATAATGCGAGTTACGGTCGATATAATTGAGAAATCGCCGATATAATTCAAGTTATGGTCGATATATTTGGAAAATCGCTGATATAATTTTATTTACAAAGGTTACTCTAACGGGTAACCTTTTCGTATTGTACAAATTGGATAGACTAGTTTACAATCGAGCGTATAGAAGGGGGAGTAAAATGAAGCGCATTTCAATTTTAATAGTGGATGATGAGGCAGAAATTGCTGATTTAATTGAGATACATTTAGAAAAAGAAGGGTACCACGTCGTGAAGGCAGCAGACGGGGAAGAGGCTGTTCATATTATTGAAACGCAGCCAATCGACTTAGTGGTTTTAGATATTATGATGCCGAAAATGGATGGGTATGAAGTGACGCGTCAAATTCGCGCGAAGCACCATATGCCAATCATTTTCTTAAGTGCGAAAACTTCGGACTTTGATAAGGTGACAGGTCTTGTATTAGGCGCAGATGATTATATGACGAAACCTTTTACACCGATTGAATTAGTTGCGCGTGTAAATGCACAATTACGTAGGTTTCTTACATTAAATCAGCCGAAAGTAGCGGAGAATAAATCTGCTTTAGAGATAGGCGGAGTTATTATTGATCCTGAGCGAAGAACAGTGAACGTCTATGGAGAGCAAATTGAGTTAACACCGAAAGAGTTTGATATTTTATATTTATTAGCGAGCCATCCGAAGAAAGTGTATAATGTGGAAAATATTTTTCAGCAAGTATGGGCAGATGATTATTATGAAGGCGGAAATACAGTTATGGTACATATTCGTACGTTGCGGAAAAAGCTTGGGGAAGATAAAAGAAAGGATAAATTAATAAAAACAGTGTGGGGAGTAGGTTATACTTTCAATGGCTAATATGATGAAAAGTTTTCGATTTAAAATGATTGCCTTATTTGCGTTAAGTATGGTGCTTGCAGCAACTGTAACTTATATAATTTATAAAGGATTACAGCTGTATTATAAAACGATGGTTCGCTACGAAGAGCCTTTAGCGCAATTTAGGTCAGTGGTAAGGGAAGTTGGAGACATTAACTTCTTTTTAATTTTCTTTATTCCGTTATCTATTATCTTTTTCTTCTTTTTGACAAAACCGTATTTAAAGTATTTTAGTGAGATTTCTAACGGGATTCATCATCTTGCGAACGGTAACTTTACGAATAAAGTTCAAGTTTCATCAAACGATGAGTTTGGAGATATCGCACGTGAAATAAATGTTGCGAGTGAAAAGTTAAAAGAAGCGGTGGAAAGAGGAGACTTTGCTGAAAGTAGTAAAGATCAGCTCGTTGTAAACTTAGCTCATGATTTAAGAACTCCATTAACATCCGTGTTAGGGTATTTAGATTTAATTCTTAAAGATGAGAATTTAACAAAAGAACAAATTAAACATTTCTCCACAATTGCATATACGAAATCGCAAAGGCTCGAAAGTTTAATTGATGAGTTATTTGAAATTACACGTATGAATTATGGCATGCTAAAGCTGGATAAAAAGCCGATTGATATAAGTGAACTACTTATACAGTTAGATGAGGAATTGTATCCTTTATTAGAGAAACATCATTTACAAGCTAGGTTGAATATTGATCCTCATTTGCCAATTAACGGTGATGGAAAATTGTTAGCTAGAGTATTTGAAAACTTGTTAACAAATGCCGTTCGATACGGATATGATGGGCAATTTGTTGATCTGAATGGGTATATCGATAATGGAGAAGTTGTCGTACAAGTTATGAATTATGGAGACAGCATTCCAGAAGAAGATTTACCGTATCTTTTTGATATGTTTTATACAGGTGATAAATCGAGAACTGAGAACCGTGGCGGGACAGGCCTTGGACTGTTTATTGCGAAAAATATTGTTGAGCAGCATAACGGTACAATTTCTGCTGAAAGTAATGTAGTTAGAACAATGTTTGAAGTGCGATTGCCAAAAGACGAGAACTTAACAATTTAATAAAAATTTAAACTTTACCCCACTTTTTATTTTAATAGTTTTTTCTATTCTATACGTAAGTTACGTTAAGGAGGAACTAGAAATGAAAAAGTGGGTATTTATTTCTTTTTTTATAGCATGCACAGTATGTGTAGGCTTTTATATATCACCGTTATTTCAAAAGGAAATCGATGTTAAAATTGTCGGAAAAGATGAGCTAGTAAAGGCGGCAAATACCGAGAGGAAAGAGATTACGAAGGAACAAATTTATAAGGGTGATTTATTATTAGTTAATAGGGATTATCCAGTAAAAAAAGATAGTATTAGGTCTGATATTATAAATGTAAATCATAATAGTGAATTAGTAAGAGGCTACGTAATATTTGATAGAAATCTTCGTTTATCAAAGTATGTTGTAAAAAAGTTTTTGAACGTTGTCGATGCGGCTGGAAAAGATGGCGTACAGCATTTCTTAATGAGCAGTGGGTATCGAGATTTTAAAGAACAAAGTAAATTATATAAAGAAATGGGATCTGATTACGCGCTTCCAGCAGGATATAGTGAACATAATTTAGGATTATCACTAGACGTTGGATCAACGCAAAAGAAAATGGAGAAAGCGCCTGAAGGAAAATGGATTGAAGAGAACGTATGGAAGCATGGCTTTGTACTACGTTATCCGAAAAATAAAAGTAACATTACTGGAATTCAATATGAGCCATGGCATATCCGTTATGTCGGCCTACCTCATAGCGCGATTATGCAAAAAAAGAATTTCACACTAGAGGAATATTTAGATTTCTTAAAAGAGGAAAAAGAGATTTCAACTGAAGTAGAAGGTAAGAAATATACTGTTTCTTATTATAAAGTTTCTGAGAATATGAAAGTGAACGTTCCAGCAAGCAAGCAGTATGAAATTTCGGGGAATAATATGGATGGGGTTATTGTGACGGTTCAGGAATAGAGAAAAAGGCTGTGCCATTTGGGACAGCCTTTTTTTATATAAGAAAGGAATTGACGTTTCTTGTCGGTAAATCGATATTCCTTGTCGAATCGTTGATATATTGTAAGTTATGATAGATATAATTGAAAAATCGTTGATATATTGTAAGTTATGATAGATATATTCAAAAAATCGTTGATATAATTTCCTATACTACTACCATTTTGGAGGAGCATCTTTTTATTCACTTTCAAACATTATAACGTTATATTTACTTCTAACTTTTTTTGTGTTACGCTAAACGTGTGAAAGAGATATAAAAAATGAAACTTAAATGTAAGCGTATTCTTATGGCTTCTTATAGAAAAGGGTGGAAATACAATGACAGAACGATTCGTACTACGTAATGTGAAACGTGTGAACGGGGAAGAGATTGACATTGTAATTGAAAATAACAAAATCGTACAGGTGACGAAAGCTGGTGCTGGCGAGGGTGGAAAGGTTCTTGATTACTCTGGTACTTACGTATCGAGTGGTTGGATTGATTTGCACGTTCACGCTTTTCCAGAGTTTGATCCGTATGGCGATGAGGTGGATGAAATTGGCGTTAAGCAAGGGGTAACGACAATTGTTGATGCGGGTAGCTGCGGAGCTGATCGCATTGCAGATTTAGTAAAAAGTAGAGAGCAGGCAAAAACGAATTTATTTGCCTTTTTAAATATTTCTCGCATCGGTTTGAAACGAATCGATGAATTATCCAATATGGAATGGATCGATAAAGAGAAAGTAATAGAAGCAGTAGAAAAGTATAAAGATGTAATCGTTGGGTTAAAGGCGAGAATGAGTAAAAGTGTCGTTTGTGATAGTGGAATTGAACCGCTGCATGTTGCACGCTCTTTATCTCGTGAAACATCATTACCGATTATGGTACATATCGGTTCAGCGCCTCCTCGCATAGAGGAAGTTGTACCTCTTTTAGAAAAAGATGATGTGATTACACATTACTTAAACGGGAAAGAAAATAATTTATTTGATGAAGAAGGCAAACCGCTACCTGTATTACTAGATGCAGTGAAGCGCGGTGTTCATTTAGATGTTGGTCACGGCAATGCTAGTTTTTCTTTTAAAGTAGCAGAGGCTGCGAAGCGTCACGATATCATCTTTAATACGATTAGTACAGATATTTACCGGAAGAATCGTATACACGGTCCCGTGTATAGTATGGCTCACGTTCTTTCGAAATTCCTTTACTTAGGTTATCCGCTAGAAGAAGTAATTGACGCGGTTACGAAAAATGCAGCAGAGTGGCTGAAAAAACCAGAGCTTGGCCGTATTCAAGAAGGAGATATTGCAAACTTAACTTTATTTACAGTGAAAGATGAGAAGGTTACGTTAATTGATTCAGAAGGGGATCAGCGCATTGCTGAAAGAAGGATTGATACGAAAGGGGTTGTAATCAATGGGTCATTCATTGAATGCTAAGTACGGATTAAAAAGAGTAATTAATGCGAGCGGTAGAATGAGTATTTTAGGTGTATCCGCTCCTACAGATACAGTTATGGATGCGATGAAACATGGTGGACAAAATTATGTGGAAATTGCTGATTTAGTAGATAAAGCGGGAGACCATATTGCGAGAATTCTAGATTCAGAGGCAGCGGTCGTTGTGAACTCAGCATCGAGTGGCATTGCGCTTTCTATCGCTGGTATCGTGACGGAAGGAAATCGCCGTAAAAGTGAAAGACTTCATCAAGAAGTAATCGCGAAAAACGAAGTAATTATGTTAAAAGGTCATAACGTTCAATACGGTGCTCCAGTTGAAACGATGATTTATTTAGGCGGCGGTAAGCTTGTTGAAGTGGGTTACGCAAATGAAGGGAAAGCAGAGCATATTGAAGATGCAATTGGTGAAAATACAGCAGCGATTCTGTATGTGAAATCACATCATGCAGTGCAAAAAAATATGATTTCTGTTGAAGAAGCATGGGAAGTAGCGCAGCGAAATAACGTACCACTTATCGTTGATGCGGCAGCTGAAGAAGACATTCAAAAATATGTGAAGTATTCAGACCTTGCCATTTATAGTGGTTCAAAGGCAATTGAAGGACCTACTTCTGGTATTGTTGGCGGTAAACGAAAATATATCGAATGGCTGAAAGTGCAATTACATTGCATCGGAAGAAGTATGAAAGTTGGGAAAGAAACAACTTTCGGCTTACTTCAAGCGCTTGATGAGTACGGCGTAAAAGAAGATAAAAGTGAGCAAGAAAAAGAATTGCTACAAGTACTTATGCCGCTAAAAGAATTAAAAGGTGTAAATGTAACGATCGTTCAAGATGAAGCTGGAAGAGCAATCTTTAGAGCACGTATTCATATTAGCGAAAAAGAGTTAAATAAATCGGCAAAAGACGTTGTGACAGCATTACGCGAAGGGGAAATCGCAATCTATACACGTGATTACGGAGTAAGACAAGGATTCTTTGATATTGATCCACGTCCACTTCAAGGTGATGACATACATGTAATTGAAGAAAAATTGAGAGGAATTGTAGGGGGAAACTAAAATGACAAATATTCAAAAACGTTTTTATAAAGGCCGCGTAGCATTAAATGTATTAGCGAACAATACCCGAAATGCGAAAGATATTTTTGAAGCAGCAGAAGGGTATGTAGTAGTGGGGGTATTATCAAAAGACTACCCAACAGTAGAAGAAGCAGTTACAGCGATGAAAGCATACGGAAAAGAAATTGATGACGCTGTATCAATCGGACTAGGAGCAGGAGATAATCGCCAAGCGGCAGTTGTAGCTGAGATTGCGAAGCATTATCCTGGCAGCCATATTAACCAAGTGTTCCCTTCAGTTGGAGCGACACGTGCAAATCTTGGTGAAAAAGATAGCTGGATTAATAGTTTAGTATCCCCAACAGGAAAAGTGGGTTACGTAAATATTTCTACTGGTCCAATTAGCGCAGCTGGAGAAGAAAAAGCAATCGTTCCAATTAAAACAGCAATTGCACTTGTACGTGATATGGGCGGAAATTCATTGAAATACTTTCCAATGAAAGGTTTAGCTCATGAGGAAGAATATCGCGCAGTTGCGAAGGCTTGTGCAGAAGAAGGATTTGCATTAGAGCCAACAGGCGGAATTGATAAAGAAAACTTCGAAACAATTGTACGTATTGCGCTTGAAGCAAACGTAGAGCAAGTTATCCCGCACGTGTACTCTTCTATTATTGATAAAGAAACTGGTAACACGAAAGTAGAAGATGTTCGTGAATTATTAGCAGTCGTGAAGAAGCTAGTTGATCAATATGCGTAAGAAAATTGCAGCGTTTGGCGAAGTAATGATGCGCATGCAAGTACCTGGATATGAATTGTTGTCGCAAGCTAACACGTTAAATTACTCATTTTCAGGTACAGGTGTGAACGTTGCAGCGGCACTTTCTCACTTAGGGCATGAAGGGCTTCTTATTTCAACTTTACCGGAAAATTCGGTTGGAGAGGCAGCTGTATCTTACATTCAAAAGTTAGGGATTCAAACTTCTCTTGTTTCAAGAGGCGGTAAATATGTAGGTATGTATTTTTTAGAAAATGGATTCGGTGCACGTGCAAGCCGCGTTACGTATTCGAATCGACTAGAAAGTAGCTTCAATACGGCGTCTGAAGAGATGTACCAATTTGAAGAAATTGCTAAGGAAATTGATATCGTTCATTTTTGCGGTATTACACTTGCGATGAATGATACGGTGCGCCATCATATGAAGTCTTTAGCGAGAGCAGTTAAAGAAAACGGAGGAACCGTCGTTTTTGATTGTAATTATCGTCCATCACTTTGGGGAGAAGACGGATATGAACAGGCAAAACCGCATTATGAAGAAATGCTGGGACTTGCTGATATCGTTATGATGAACGAAAAAGATGCAATGTTCGTTCTTGGAATGAAAACAGAAGAGACAGAGCGAGAGGCGCAACTTGTTGATCTTATTCCAAAGGTTGCTGAAACATATCATATCGCTACAATCGCTGGTACACATCGCTCTATTAATAGTGATAATACACACTCGCTACGCGGGTTTATATGTAAAGATGGTGCGTTCACTTTTGCAAAAACACTTACGTTTTCTGTATATGATAGAATAGGTGCTGGAGATGCTTATACGAGCGGGATTATTCATGGCGAGATAGAAGAGTTTGCACCAGAGAAAGCTGTTTCATTTGCGTCAGCAGCTGGAATGCTTGCACATACAATCGTCGGTGATACGCCCATGTCATCAGAGAAGGATATACTTCGGACAATGACGGCATCAGTAGGTGATGTAGAAAGGTAGTGGGTGTAACGGTGAACGTAACGAGGAAAAAAGGACCATTATATTTACAAATAAAAAATATTATTCGTGATCGAATATTGCATGGTGTATATGCGATTCATACGAATATTCCTTCTGAACCGCAGTTAGAAGAAGAGTTCAAAGTGAGCAAAATTACAGTGCGTAATGCAATTAAAGAACTCGCTCAAGAAGGATATTTAGAAAAGAAAAGCGGTAAAGGAACGAAAGTTATCCGTAATACTTCTGCGACAAAGTTGTCAAAAGGTAAGAAATTTACAGAAGTGTTAGTGGAAGAAGGATATAAAGTACAAAAGAAATTGCTAAAAGCAGAAATCGTTCATAATGAAGAAGGAACGGTGCCATTTCGATTATTCGGCAAGGAGAGTTTTCGTATTGAACGTTTATATACGTTAAATGATGCACCTTACATTCATTATACGCACTATTTCTCAGCAGGAATGGCAAGTACAGATTTATCGGACTTTGACTTGCAATCGCTTTATGATTTAGTTGAAGACCGAGGCATTCACTTAGAAAACTTCAGAGATGAATTCGCTGTTGGACTCGCGCCTAGTTTCGTTGCAGAAGCGCTAGGTGAAAAAGAGGGGACAGCGCTATTAAAACGTATGCGTTATTCTTACGATGAAGTTGGCGAAGTAATTGAATATAGCGAAGGCTACTACAATACAGAGATGCAGCATTATGTAGTGAATTATGACGTATAAAAAAGAGGGGATGTTCCCTCTTTTTTTATAAAGTAAAACTTTAATTAGTGGAGGAGGGCATCATCCACTAATTATTAGCTCACACCAATCGGGATAAAAGTAAGGGGAATGAGAGATGGATATATACTTATTAATCGTCACGTTACTTGCGATCACAATTGTTATTTTAGGGGTATCATGGTGGAAATGGCATGCATTTATTAGTTTAACAGTTGCGAGTTTATTTTTAGCTATTATGTCTGGACTGAACTTAACGAAAATAGTGGCTGCCTATGAAACTGGTGTTGGTAGTGTACTAGGGCATTTAGTTGGTATTTTAGCACTTGGAACAATTTTAGGGAAAATGATGTCCGATTCAGGGGCAGGCATGCAAGTTGCAGATTTCTTTATTCGATTTTTCGGCGTAAAAAAATTACCTTGGGCTATGTTATTTGCAGGGTTTGTTATAGGGATTCCCGTATTTTTTGAAGTGGGGATTGTCATTTTATTACCACTCGTTATTTCAATTCGAAAAACGACGAAGCAAAATATATTATTAATTGCGTTACCTGTCATTGCAGGATTATCTATTGTTCACGGGCTCGTACCACCACATCCAGGGGCGATGACAGCAATCGGTATTTATAACGCGAACTTAGGAAAGGTACTTTTATATTCATTAATTATCGCGTTACCAACAGCCATTATCGCAGGCCCAATATTTGCAAAGTGGGTACATAAGAGGGTTATACCTGAAAATGAACCGGAGCTTGTTCGAGTTACGACAGTATCAACTGATTTGCCAAGTCGTAAAGTTTCATTCTTTATTATTTTATTACCAGTTGTATTGATGATTTTATCAGTAGTTGCACCATATATTTCATTACCGAAAAAAATGACTGAATTTTTTGTGTTTATAGGGAGTCCAGTAATCGCCTTACTTATTTCATGTTTCGCAGCATTTTATTTACTTGGTATCAAACAAGGTATTAATAAAAAGATGATTAAAAAATTAACAGATGAAAGTTTATTGCCTGTCGGTTCTATTATTTTAATAATTGGTGCAGGCGGTGGATTTAAACAAATATTAATTGAAAGCGGCGTTGGAACAGCTATTGCACAAATGGCAGAACATATTTCGTTATCACCAATTGTATTAGCTTTCATGGTAGCTGGTTTAATTCGAATTGCAACAGGTTCAGCTACAGTAGCATTAACGACAGCAGCAGGGATTGTTTCACCAGTTATTCAGCACATGTCTGGTGTGAATTTAGAGTTGCTAGTTATTGCAACCGGTGCAGGATCATTAATGTTTTCTCACGTAAATGATGCAGGGTTCTGGCTTGTAAAAGAGTATTTAGGTTTGACGGTGAAGGAAACATTTAAAACGTGGACAGTACTCGAGACATTGTTATCATTTATTGCATTTGGTTTTGCTCTTTTGTTGAATATGTTTCTTTAGGGAGAAAAGCCCATTTTAATTAATAAAACCCACAGGAGAAATTCAATTTCTCTGTGGGTTTTGCTATTTTTTAATCGTAGTTACTTACAAATATACAGGGCAAGGTGCTTTTTATATCTTTTTTCTATTGTCCTATTATTTAATAGAACGGACATACTGATTTTCTCCATCGTCTTTGACAAAGACTCCTAGCTCATTCAAATCTTTGCGTAAATGCTTCTTTTTTTTCGAGTTTCCTTCTCGAAGGGCATTTCGTCTTTCATACAAAATAGTATTTATGCTTTTATTAAATCGCGCATCCTCTAATTTCCATAAGCTATACTCATGTTTATAAGGATCTTGTTCCACCCAGGGGAAGTCGTGAATTAAGAAAGTATCTTTAATTTTGCTTGAGGTAATGTCAGATGTTTCACGTAACCATTCTCGGTCTTCTTGATCAATGATAACCACTTGACGCTTATCTACAAAAACGGCTTTTACATTTGATCTGGTGATTTGTTTCTTTTGATCGTCCTTATTCACGTGAATGCTTTCCGAAGTAATGTTCATTTTTAAAGCTTCACTATAAATAATTAAAGAAAATAAAATTCCTGCAATAACACCAATTAGCATGAGGATAATAGGAAGCCAGAAGGGATTAATAAAATTTAAAAGTTCTATAATTTTTGAATCAGAAAAGAGAGGAATCTTTTTTATAATCTCTATTAATTTAGGTGAAAAATATCCAATAACGCCTAAAAGGATTGGACTTACTATAGCAAGTAACTTTTCTAAAAAACCTAATCCAATGACAGATGCCTTTTTCATGTGTAGTTCATCCTTTCTTATATATATTTTTTAACCAGGGCATGTTTTAAATAGTGAGTTTTTTCACCATTTTTATGAGCTCATCTGAGTAATTTTCTATGGATATAGATGAATTTGCCTTCAACATTCTTTCTTCGATTGCTCCTAAAATAAATGAAGCTAATGTGTCGGTTTGAAAAGAGTTAGAAAACACGCCATTTTGTTGTCCAGTCTTCAAAATATCTAATAACATCGTTCTAAGAGCATCCTCTTCGTCGTCTTCGATTCTGTAATAAGGAATGTTCTCTTCATTTCTTGCATTAAAGACAATCTCAATTAAGGCAATATTATTTTTGTAATGAGTTTCTTGATAAGCCAAGTGTGCTTCAATAAAAGCCTCTAGTTTATTTATTTCAGATTGAGCTAATAGTACTCGATTACTAATAAATTCATGTTGTTTGGCAACTAAAAATTGTAATGTACGGTTCATAAGGTAAAGCTTATCATTAAAATGATAAGAAATAAGTCCGGTACTAATCTTAGCCTTTTTTGCCACCTTCGTTAAGCTCAAGTTGTTATATCCAACCTCTTCTAATGTATCAATACATGCAAGAATAATTTGTTCACGCCTAGCCTCTGCAATAAAAGAATCAGTCATGCTATTCAACTCCTGATTTATATAATTTGAATGTATAATCAAAAAATTGATTGATCGTTCAATTAAATATTAGTAAGAAATTATTAGTATGTCAAATGTTTTATACCTACATCTTGATAAGGCTCATTTTCTGAAACAAGCCCGTTTTTAGGTAAGCCAAGCTTCCTATTCGCCCTGAAAACATAATATAAATGGAATCCCCTCATTTAGAGCAAGGTGAACTTGTTATGAATGATACTAAAGGAGGAATAGGGTAATGAGCGAAAAGTGTGAACACAGACATGATGATTGTAACCGCAGACATGGTTGCGGAGGCGGTTTTGCGCTTCTAATCGTATTGTTTATTTTATTAATTATCATCGGTGCTAGCTGCTTCGGCGGAGGCGGCGGTTGTGGTTATGGCGGTTACGGCGGCTACGGATATGGTGGCTACGGCGGATATTGCTGCTAATTATTAAAAACTATTGAAAATGGCCTTGTGCAATATGCACAAGGCCATTTTATTCATATTTTTATATGCTGTGATAATTTATTAATGTACAGAGAACGGATTAAGAAGAAGAAAATAATCTCGATAATCCCGAAAAAGGTGAGTACGATACATGTCTCTTTTAGTAATGAGAAAGAAAACATGCTTTGTAAAAACTTAACCGCAAATAATGTGTGAACACCAGCAACGATGTAAGGAACGAAAAATAAAATTCCTAATTGAATGGTAGCAGAGCGAAACATTTCTGATTCAGTTAAGCCAAGCTTTGTAATCGTAATATACTTTTGTCTTTCAGTTGTTAAGTCATTATACATACGGAAGTATAGAACACTAGCCGCACCGATAAAGAAAATAAAGCCGAGAAATGCCCAAATAAAAAATTGAGCAACTGCATTTCCTTTACCGTAAATAAGTTCATCCGTAGCCGTATGTATGAAGAAAGGAACTTGAGCGTTCTCTTCAGTATGCTTTTCGTAGAACTCACGTGCATCACCACTAATAACACGTAACATATTTTTTGTTGGAACGATTGCATTTTCCCAGTTTTCTACGAAATAGTTATAGATTACAGTTGTTTCAATATGAGGAATCATATTATCAAATACATAATCTTGTACGACAGCTAAATGAGGGAATGCAAATGATGGTTCGATTCCCTTATTAATAAACCCTTTAATATGAAATTCTTTTTTATTAGATCCAAGTGTAATCGTATTTTGCTTTGCAAATGGATTAGATACGAGATCGAGAAGTTCTGGTGAGTGGCGAGAAATAATATACACTTCTGTAGAATCAATTGTTATTTCCGGTCTTTTCAATTGTTTAGCAATTGCGTTATAATCACTCATCTTCATAAGCATAATATCTTCTTTGGAAGCTGTATCTTTTAATACTGTAAACTTATATTTTTTGTAAAGAAAATTATTAGTTGTAAGCTCCGTTTCAATTGTAGAAATATGCTTTTGTTCAAGGGAATTGTCACCTTCTGATGTATACGTGAAGGGAACGGGATATCGCTCTAATACTGATGCCTTCGTATTGTTATTAGCGGCGAATAATCCAATAATAATCGTAAATGCAAGTGCAGATAGCATAGAAACAATAAAGAGTACATTAATATTACTGCGTGTACGAGAAACTAAATCTGAAATCCATAACATATTTATTTGTTTCAAATAAAACTTTCTGCGCTTCTTTAAAATATAGATGAAAAGAAGGAATGTTTGTGAAAAGAATAAATATGTCCCGACTATTACGAGCGGTAAAATAGATAACATAATAAAAAAGACAGATCCATTTTGCACATTTTTTTCCGTTACGTAGCCTCGCGGATAACCAGCGATATAATAGCATAGCCCTAAACAAATTAAAGCGAATAAAGAGATGAGTATAGATGGTCTTTTTTCAGCTGGCATTTTCTTGTTCCCTTTAATGAGGTGGGCTGTCTTTCGAGTACGAATAAACATTGGTGTAAATGTAGAAACGATTAAAAATAAAATGATAAACGTTACGGTTGTAACGATAATCGCTTCTGTTGGCCAATATAAATAGAGACCTTTCGCACTTGTTAATTTCGAAGTGACTAATAAGAAAAAGTTAGAAAATACAAGTCCACCTTGAATGCCGATAAAGATAGATAATATCCCAATTATCATGTTTTCGGTAAATAACAATCTTTTTAATTGTCTCTGTGAGATACCAAGAATAGTGAGTATCCCGAATTGCTGCTTCCGAACATTTAAAAATGTTCCAATTGAATATAAGAGAAAGAAGAACGAGAACATAACGATCACAAGTTGTGCTGTACTAGCTAAGTTCATTAGAGGATCACGTTCTTGAAAGCTTTGTACACTCTGTAAGCGCGGATGATACGCGTATACAGTAAATGAAAAGAAAACCATGATAGAAAAAGCACTACTTACAAAGTAGGCGAAATATGCTTTCGAATTACGTGAGACATTTTTAAATGCGAATTGCCAAAATGTCATCCACGTCTTCCTCCTAATAACGCTAGAACATCTAATATTTCTTGATAAAATTTCTCGCGATATAATCCGCGGTGTAGTTCATTGTAAAGCTCTCCATCTTTAATGAAAATAACACGGTTACAATAACTTGCTGCAAACGGATCGTGCGTAACCATTAAAATCGTTGCATCTTCTTCTTTATTTAATTTCGTAAATAACTCCATTACGTCAATTGCCGCTTTTGAATCTAAGTTTCCTGTCGGTTCATCGGCTAGTAAGAGAGAAGGGTGATGAATAACAGCACGTGCTACTGCGGTACGCTGTGCTTGTCCCCCAGAAACTTCAAAAATACGCTTGTCCAAAATATGATCAATTCCAAGCTTTTTTGAAATGTTATCAAGCTTTTCATCCATTTCTTTTAATGGAACATTATCTAATGTTAAAGGTAGTACGATATTTTCACCGATTGTTAGTGTATCTAGTAGGTTAAAGTTTTGGAAAACAAATCCTAACTCTTGTCTTCGGAAAATAGCTAACTTCTCTCTACGAAATGTGTGCGGTTTTTTTCCGTTAATTACGACATCACCAGAAGTCGGAGAATCGATTGTAGAGATAACGTTTAAAAATGTAGATTTTCCGCTACCAGATGGTCCCATAATGGCAACGAATTCCCCTTTATCCACGTGTAAATTTATATTTTTTAAAGCAGTATGAGGGACTTTCCCCTCATATACTTTTGAGACGTTTTTTATGTGTAATACTTCTTCCATAGTAATCACCTTTCTACTTTTTAAAACTTAATGTGTTGTGATAATTTTTGCATATAAAAGGAACGAATTAAAAGGAAAAATAAAATTTCAACTGTTCCAAAAATCAACAGTACGACTGTAATTTCAGCGAAGAACGAGAGATGTAATATTTCTTGTAGCATCTTTGTCGCAAACATCGTATGGATTGATGCCATAATGTAAGGTACGAAGAAAAGAATCGCAAGCTGAATTGTCGCTGAACGTTTCATTTCAGTCTCAGTTAAGCCGATTTTCGTAATCGTTATATATTTTTCTTGTTCATTTGTTAAATCTGTATACATCCGGAAGTAAAGAACACTGCCAGCACCGATAAAGAAAATAACTCCTAGGAAAGTACCAATTAAGAAGAACGAAGCGACATTTAGTTTTGTCTTATATAGAGAATCGCTCGCTTCACTTGCATGGAAAGGTGGATGCTCTGCTTGAATTGCTGCATTATCGTTATGGATTTTTGTTATAAACGATGAACCGATATTATGTGCTTTTTCCCAATCTGTAACTTTGAAGTTATATACACTCATTTGTTTGGAAACGGTGGATAAGGCTTCTACATTTTCATCAGATAGTATGAGTAATTGGTATATTAAGCTGTTTGGGAATGGGCTATAACTTTTATATTCTTTCACTTGTAGTTGTAAATTGTTTTGAGTAAGTGTAAGAGTATTTTTCTGTTCTTTATTATGGAGCGTTCCAATAACTTGATCATCTAAGTCTTTCATAAGAATATAAGATTCATTCTTATTGACCGTGAGCGTTTCCCAATTTAAAGCCTTAGCAAGTACATTATAGTCACTTTGTTTAATGGCATAATAGAGCTGCGTGTTATCTTCAGCTGAAGATACTTCATATATATCTGTTTTAAATTTTGTATAAGTAAAGTGCTCTTCATTAAATTTCTGCTCTAACCAGTTTAAATGTTCATCAGCTAACGTATTTTCAGTATGCGATAAATAAGTAAACGGGAAAGGATTTTGTCTAATCGCATCAAACTTTGTAAATTTCCCGAAGCCATATAAGAATGTAATCATTGTAAAAGCGAGCGTCGATAGCATCGCTACAATAAAGAGCATGTTAATGTTTGTCCGAATACGTGATGCTAGATCTGAAATCCAAAGCATATTAATTCGTTTCATATAAAACTTTCTTCGTGTTTTTAAAATACGAATAAGTAAAAAACTAATTTGTGAAAAGAAAAAGTATGTTCCAGCTGCAATAAGCGATGGGATGACAAATATACTAGAGACGGCATATAAAAGCCCAATTATGTCACCTAGCGACATAAAATACAGCGGATTTGCGGCTAACGCATATCCACATATTAAACAGATCGCACCAAATAGAGAGATGAGCACGGATGCTTTTCTTTCTTTTTGTTGTTTTCCTTCTTTTAAAAGACGTACGGCTTTTCTCGTGCGAATGAGCATCGGTGTAAAAGATGATACGAGAATGAAGAGGCCGAGAAAGATGATGATAGTTAAAACGATAGCACTTGTAGGCGGATATAAATATAAACCAGGTATGTGTGTAATTTTGGCGGTAACTAACAAAAAGAACTGTGAAAAGACAAGTCCAAGTTGAATGCCAAAAAATATAGAAAGAGCACCAATTAACATATTTTCTATAAATATGAGTCGCTTTAATTGTTTTTGAGATATGCCAAGCACTGTTAAAATCCCGAACTGTTTTTTTCGTACTTTTAAAAACGTCCCGATTGAATACAGTAAAAAGAAAAATGAAAAGAACACAATGACAACTTCTGAAATTGTCATTAATATGTTCAGAGAAAAATTCACGTCTGTCATATGCAATTTAGGATGAAATAAATAAACTGCAAATGAGAAAAAGATTGCGATGGAGAACGCACTGCTTACAAAATAGGCGAAATAAGCTCTGGCGTTTCTTGTGACGTTTTTAAATGCAAACTGCCAAAATGTCATTCACCTAAACCTCCTAATAGGGTGAAGATGAAAAGAGTATGAGAGATACTCTTTTCATCAAGTTTGTTTTAAATATTTTGTCCACTCGTGTAATGTGATAATTTTTGCATATAAAGTGAACGAATGAATAAGAAAAATACGATTTCAACGAATCCAAAAATAATAAGAACGGCTGAAACTTCTTTGAACAGAGATAAACCAATTACATCTTGTAGCATTTTTGTTGCGAACATTGTATGAATGGATGCCATAATGTACGGAATGAAAAATAAAATACTAAGTTGAATGGTTGCAGATCGTTTCATCTCTGTATCTGTTACACCGATTTTAGAAATCGTTATATATTTCTCTTGTTCGTTCGTCAAATCCGTATACATTCTAAAGTAAAGAACGCTACCAGCTCCAATGAAGAAAATAACTCCTAAAAATGTCCCGATTAGGAAGTACGCGGCACTACCTGATGTTATTTTGTATAACGATCCTGCTGATTCAAAGGAACGAATAAGAGGCCCTTCATACTGGTATTTATTTCGATCTTTTTGTACCTTTTCTATAAAATTATCAGCAATTTCATATGTCTGTTCCCAATTTTGAATTTTGTAATTGTATGCTGATATATGTTTTACGGTGTTAGGTAAGTTATTTACGATAACATCAGGCAACACTATCGTTTGATATGAAAAGTCAGATGGGATTGCGTTTACATGCTCATAGCCTTTAACTCTTAATTTCGTATTTGTACTAGAGAGTGTAATGTAATCTCTATTGTAGCTTTGCTCAAATTCGTTGAATATGGTGATATAAGATGTCCCTGTTAACACATATGCTTCGTTATCATCCATAAATAGTTGTTTCATTCGTAAAGAATTCGCAAGTTTGTTATAGTCACTTTGCTTAATTGCGTATACGTCATTATAAATAGCTATATCTTTATCTTCTTTTAGTGGTGTTTCATATATATCAGCTTTTATTTTTTGATAAGGGAAATGCTCTTTTTGTAATTGTTGCTCAAGCCAATTTAAATGCTCTGTAACAAAAGGGTTCGCATCATAAGAGAAATAAGAAATTGGGAAAGGGGAAGTTCTATTCACCTCTAGCTTAATAAATTTCCCGAATCCATATAGGAACGTGATCATTGTGAAAGCAATTGTAGAGAGCATCGCTACAATAAAAAGCATATTAATATTCGTCCGAATACGGTTTGCTAAATCTGAAATCCAAAGCATATTAATCCGTTTCATATAAAATCTTCTTCTTTTCTTTAAAATATAAATCAGTAAGAAACTAATTTGAGAAAAGAAAAAATATGTTCCTATTGTAACAAGCATTGGGATAACGAAAATACTCGAAACCATATATATAACACCGATTTGCGGGCTTACTGATACGAAATATTTAGGATTTCCAGCTAACGCATAACCACCAAATAAACAAATCGCACCAAATAATGAAACAAGTATGGATGGTTTTCTTTCTTTTTGTTTTCCACCATTTGTTTTTAAAAGGTGTACCGCTTTTTTTGTACGAATAAGCATTGGTGTGAATGCAGATACAATGATAAAAAGACTAAGGAAAACAATGGTTGTTAAAATAAACGCGTTAGTAGGACCGTATAAATATATTCCTGGAACATGCGTAAGTTTGGCTGTTACTAATAAAAAAAATTGAGAAAAAACAACTCCAAACTGCATGCCGAAAAAGATAGATAAAATCCCGATTAACATATTCTCCATAAAAACAAGACGATGTAATTGTTTTCTTGATATTCCTAAAATGGTCAAAACACCAAATTGTTTTTTTCTAACTTTTAAAAAAGTACCAATGGAATATAGTAAAAAGAAGAAAGAGAAAAATACAATTACTACTTCTGAAAATATCATTAATCCTGAAATTTCAGAGGTCATGTCAAAGTTTTGTAATTTCGGATGGAATAAGTAAACAGCAAACGAAAAGAACACAGCAATGGAAAAGGAACTACTTACAAAGTAAGCAAAATAAGCTCTCGAGTTGCGCGTGACGTTTTTAAATGCAAATTGCCAAAATGTCATAGATTATACCTCCGGCTAGAAGATATAGAAGTAGTTGTATTGCAAAAAATGTATGAGAGTGTGTTCTCATACATTTTGCTTGCATATGTTACGATCATGCTTCGGTCACCTTCTCCGTATGTTCTGCTTGATTATTTGCAGCGTTGTGGAAGATGATTTTAATCGTCGTTCCTTTACCAACTTCAGAATCTAGTTTGACAGAGTGACCTAAATAATCACAAATTTTACTTACAATATAAAGTCCCATACCAGTAGATTCTCCGAATGCGCGACCGTTTTTCCCAGTGTAAAATGGTTCAAATACTCTTCGAATATCTTCTTGCGGAATACCAACACCTTCATCGCGAACTTCTAAAATAATATCTTTTCCGTTTCGGTAAGCAGATAAGAATACTTTCTTTCCGCGTTCCCCAGAGTAACGAACAGCATTTGTCATTAACTGATAGATGATAAATTTTAGCCATTTTGCATCAGAAGCAACTTTTAAATCAGAATGGACTTCTAAAACAGGGAAGACACCATTACGAATGAATAGTTCTTTTAATCCGTTAATATTTTTTGTTACCGTATCTTTTAATGAAATCGTCTCGACATGGAAATCTTCATGGAAGTTATTTAACCTAGCCATGTATAAAGCCATATCAAGCCCTTGGTTTAGACGCTCTAATTCTTTTTTAAACTTTGGAATTAAATGCTCGTCTTCCATTTCTAGCACCATAAGCTGCATAACAGAAACAGGTGTCTTCATTTGATGTACCCAGTGGTTAATGAATAATTGATGTTCTTGTTGTTTTACTTCATACGATTGTAGTTCTTTTTGGAAGAGGCGGTACTGCGTACGCACGAGTTCATTGACACCGTGAGGCATCGGAGCGGTTGCTCTTTCAATAAACGCATCTTCCATTTTTTCTGGTTGCTCGCTTAATCTATGGTACATTCTACGATTGCGAACGTAACGGTAAGCGAGGAAACAAATAAATAAATATAAACTTAAAACGACGAAGTAAAATTTATTGTTTTGAAATCCATCTACTGCATCATAAAGAACGAAAATGATACCAAAGTTTAAAACGTACAGTAGGAAAAATGCAAAATGATCACGTAAAAATAGCTTCATGCTTATTCACTCCAAGTTGCGTTAAAGCGATATCCAAGTCCACGTACTGTTTCAATAGAGTTCTCAATACCAAGCTCATTAAACTTTTTACGAAGACGCGTAATGTTTACGTTTAATGTATTTTCTTCAACGAAGCTTTCGTCATCCCAAAGCGCAGCTAATAAATCTTCACGGCTTGCTGTACGAGGGAATTTAGATAATAACATTTCAGCTAAAATAGCTTCTTTTTTCGTTAAAAGAACTTGTTCAGATCCGAAGTGAATTTCAGGACGTTCTGGGAATAGTTTTAAACCTTCTACTTCAACGATACGTTCAGAAATATTTGGTGCATAATCACCGTAAATACGGCGTAATTGTCCTTTAATTTTTGCCATTACAACGTCGTAGTGGAATGGTTTTGTAATGTAATCATCCGCACCGCTTTCAATTGCCATAATTTGTTCCATCTCACCAGCACGCGCTGAAATGAAAATAATTGGACAAGTAGATTCATGACGAATTTGACGGCACCAGTAGAAACCATCGAATTTCGGTAAGTTTACATCAAGTAAAACAAGATGGGGTTTCACTGCGTTAAACGATTCCATAATATCATCGAAATTCTCTGCAACAACAGCTTCATAACCGTACTTCTGAATGTGAGATTGCAGTAATGATGAAATATTTGGATCGTCTTCAACGATTAAAATTTTATACATATGTATATTCCTCCTCAGAAAAACAATTGTAGCTATAGTGTATCATGTGTTTCAAGTCTTTTCATTATGTTGAAAGATAAGCTAGTAAACAGTATAGGTTAAAAGTGAGAAAAGTAAAAAGGGCCTCGTATATAATTGACAATCAACTGAAATCATTTTAACATTTAGATAAGTATCTAAATGTCTAATTATCGAAAGGAAGAAAGACATTGAATCAAGCATTCAAAGCATTAGCAGATCCAACAAGGCGAAAAATTTTAGACTTATTAAAAGAAGGTGATCTAACCGCTGGTGAGATCGCTGAACATTTCAATATGACAAAACCAAGTATTTCACACCACTTAAACGCACTTAAAAATGCTGAACTTATTCAAGATGAAAAGAAAGGGCAATTCGTTGTGTACTCTTTAAACACAACGGTCTTTCAAGATTTGTTGACTTGGGTGTTTACATTTACGAATAAGGGGGAAGAGGGGAAATGAGAAAGCATATATTTCCGTTACTATTAATAGCTTTAACGATTATTGCATGGTGCATCGCGTGGCCGCATTTACCGGGAGAGGTTCCGAGTCATTGGAATGTGTCTGGTGAGGTAGATGGGCGTATGTCAAAAATGGGCATGATGATTTTGGATGTTGCAGTTATGGTTTTTATATATGCTTTATTGACTTTATTGCCTAAGATAGATCCTAAGCATGAGAATTATGAGAAATTTTCTAAAGGGTATAATGTAATAAATTATAGCGTATTATTCCTATTATTTTTAGTAAGTATCATTGGAATTGGAGCTGGATTAGGTTATGACATTCCAATGAATAGTACACCATATATTCTTGTTGGTCTTTTATTTATAATCATCGGTAACTATTTACCACAATGTAAACCAAATTACTTTGTAGGTATAAAAACACCGTGGACATTAAGTAACGAGGAAGTATGGAGAAAGACACACCGTTTTAGTGGGAAGGTGTTTGTTGTATTAGGAGTTATTATGATTTTAAGTATTTTTGCTCCGGCAGCGTGGAAAGGTTTCCTAATCATTGGCATTATTACCGGTGCAGTAGGATTAACAATGGGATATTCATATATTGCTTATAAAAAAGAAATAGGGGCTTAATAAAAAATTATGGGGGAGAGAGGATGAAAAGACACGTATTACCATGGAGTTTAATTATTGGCATTGTAATTGGATGGTATATTGTATGGCCACATTTACCAGAACAAATTCCACGTCATTATAATGCGGCAGGAGTAGTAGATGGATATTTTTCTAAAGTAGAAGCAAGTTCTGTTTCAATAGGTAGCATGATGTTGCTGTATTTGATATGGCTAGCTCTTGGGTATATTGACGTAACGAAAGATAAGTATAAACAGCATGCTAAAGTCCTTTCCGCAATCCGTTATGCTATTCTTTTGATAGGATTCGGCTGTAACTTATTTGCGCTATTAGCAGCGTCTAATTATATTGCATCGGGCTCAATTGCATTTAATTTTGGACTTGGAACATTGTTTCTTGTACTAGGTAATTACATGCAACAAACGAAGCCAAACGGGTTAGTAGGCATTCGAATGGACTGGACATTAGAAAATCCTGTAGTTTGGAGGAAAACACATAGATTTGCTTCGAGGGTATTTGTAATAGGTTCACTTTGTATATATGCCGGGGCTTTGCTTCCAGATCCATTTAATATTTTTATAGGGATTGGAATCATATTAATATGCATTATCGTATCAACAATAAAGTCATATAGTATTTATAAAGAAGAGTTGAAAATGTAAATAAAGCTGCTTTTCCTTTTAGGGAAGAGCAGCTTTATTTTTAGGTTATTCGAATTACTATATTTAATAAGTTATATTCAAATTTTTAATTAACCAAGGCTTTATCAATGACAGAACTGTTATAGGTTGCATAGCTTTAGTGTGATCCATATCATTTCCTCTTAAGATTTCTATATCCCATCCAAGATGTTCTAACTTTTGTTTGTTTTTTTGAAGTATACCAATAATATCAACTACTACATTGCCAAAATTTTCACCGTAAACAATAGTGTCTTTTTCCCCAGAAAACGCTAATCTCGGAATGATTAGTTTATGTTGGATGTCTTGATCATCAAACTCCATCAAATTCTCGTACATTGTAACAAACTGTTTAGTTTGACTCATGTCGATCTTTATCTGTATGTTATCCCAATCAATTTTTTCAGGATTAATATGTGCTTGATCAATAACAGGAGAATTGTGATTATTCACAGCTTGCTCATATGTTTTATTTGTTACTACCATCATTTCTTTATATGGACCATCTATTGGTGGAAACCCGCCCATGATTATACTGTCTAATCTATCCGTTCGAATGGCTAATTGTAACCCAGCTAAAGCTAACCAAGAGTAACCATAATAACTAAACTTATTAATATTCATTTCGTCAGCAATTGTTAATAGGTCTTTTACTATATTTTCAGGTGTGAGATTCTCTGGATTTGGATGTTGCAAACGATGGCCTTCGTAGTCAAAATATAAAATCTGAAACTTATCTATGAGTCCATCAATAAAATGTTTTCCAAATTCAGGATCTACTCCCCACAACTTCAAAGTTTCAGCATCTTGCCCATATACAGATTCTTTAGCAACTGGGAGCATGATTGTTCTAAATTTTGGATTTCCAACCAAACCAACCTTTAATACTGATTCGTCCGTAAGTTTTATGATTTTCTCCATTTCTATCACTCCTAAATTGTTTATACTAAAATCATATAACATTCATGCAATCTTCCGGATTTATGACTTTTTTCTCGTATATATAAGGATTTTATTTGAAATATGTTAATGTAGCACTTTAAGGTTTTACTTTAAAAAGGAGTTAATAAATGGAGACATATAGCCCTAAACAAATTGCAAATGTCTTAAATGTTAGTACAACAACTTTGAGAAGATATGAAGAACAAAATCTCATTCCTGTTGTGCCAAGAACGGAAAGTAATCACCGGTTTTATACATCGATACACTTTCAAGCATTTATTACCATTAGAGCATTATTAAAAGGATATGATATACCTATTGTTTATAAAGTTATGAGGATGATTAAAAACGTAAAGTTTGAAGAAGCACTTTGGTTAATTAATGAACAGCAATTCAATGTTCAGGTGGAGAAAAAACGAGTAGAAGAAATACTAAACATGATTCAAAATGCTGATTTTACTAAATATAAAAATGTAGAGTTAAATGAACGCATGAGCATTGGAGAGGCTGCAAACATAGCAGGCGTAAATACTTCGGCTATCCGTCATTGGGAACATGAAGGGTTAGTCCACTCAGAAAGAAATAAAGAAAACGGTTATAGAATGTTTCCAATATCTGAACTGCGTAAAATACTGGTTATAAGCAGTTTGAGAAAAACCGTGTATTATATAGAAAATATGAAAAGCTTGCTAGATGATTTAGAAACATTACACTATGGAAAAATTGAACGTTCCTTTCAGTTGGCTTTAGAAAACTTGAACAATCAACTATTACTCCAATTTAAAGGAATCGAAGAACTGATGAAATATATACACTTTTACGAGTAAGCAAATATGTAAAAAGAGCTAGGCACAATGCTTAGCTCTTTTCCTTTTGTTATCACTTCTTCAAAACCGGTATCCAAATTTCACTTTTAAAGTTTGGAGAAGATATATCTTTCTGTTTATTCCACAATATCTCCGGTCCTTCCGCTAGTTCATAGTTCGAAGAAGGGAACCATTCAGAGTAAATACGTCCCCATACATTTTGTAATGCATCAGGAAATGGACCGACAGCTTCGAATATAGCCCATGTTGAAGCAGTAACTTCAAGCTGTTTAAACTGCTCTGGACAATCCTTTGTTGTGGCTACTCCAATGTAGTGATCGAGTTCGCCTTTTTCCTCCATTCTTCCTTCAGAAAAGTTAGTAGAAGCACTAATGATTCCAGTAGGTTCAATGTTTGAAAGGGACTTTAATGTTTGAATAGAATCTGGGTTTAAACTTTTCCACATAGAAGCAATTTCTTCATTTACACCGTTAAAAACGATTGGTACTCGTTTTGTAATACCTATAATTCGAAATGGCTCTTTTTCTTCAATTCGATAGTTCATTTCATTTCCTCCTTGAATGGATAATTGGAAGGTCATTGGTGAATAAGCCTTCAAAGAATGGCTACTATTTCGGGCCTCTGAAGGTGTTATACCGTGCAAGTTTTGAAATGCACGGGCGAATGAATCTGGTGAGTTGTAGCCATATTTTATAGCGACATCAATGACTTTTGCATCGCTATTTTTTAGTTCAAAGGCAGCGAGAGTAAGACGTCTACAGCGAATATAATCAGATAGTGATATACCTGCTAAAAACGAAAACATTCTTTTAAAGTGATACTCAGAACAGAGAGCTAGCCTCGCAACTTCTTTAAAATCAATTTCATTCGTAAGGTTATCTTCAATATAGCGCATTGCAGTATTCATATTTTTAAGTGAATCCATATTATGACCTCCTCTGTACATAGAATAGCAGGAACGAAATAGCTCCATCCGACATTTCGTGCACAACTTTGTAGGGGACATTTTTAACCTTACAAAATTGTAATGTTCCTGTAAGGAGAATGAATGGATGGTATGATATCCCAATGTTATAGTAACAAAGTACTTTTGTTCAGTAGGTTAAATTTTTATATCTTTACTTATGCGTCTTACATAACTGTCATGTTTGTGTAAGAAACATCGATAGTGGCAAGAGTAGAGAGTGTATATAGTTGAAAATAGAGAATAGAAGAAATGAGGGATGTCGAGATGAAAACAGTGTTAGAAGCAAAAAATATTGAAAAAGTGTACGACACGGGTGGGAATAAATTTGCAGCGTTAAAAGGTATTAACTTACAAGTAAAAGAAGGTGAGTTCGTTGGAATTATGGGACCTTCTGGTTCTGGTAAGACGACTTTACTAAATGTTCTTTCTACAATTGATAATGCGACGAACGGTGAAATTTTAATTGATGGAAAAGATATTGTAAAGATGAATGATGATAAGTTAGCGTTATTCCGCCGTGATCATTTAGGTTTCATTTTCCAAGATTATAACTTATTAGATACGTTAACGGTGAAAGAGAATATCGCTTTACCACTTGCGTTATCAAAGGTGAAAGCGAGTGAGATTGATCGCCGCGTTCTTGAAATCTCAAAGAAATTCGGTATTGATCATATTTTAAGTCAGTTCCCATATCAAGTATCTGGTGGACAGAAGCAGCGCTGTGCAGCATCGCGTGCAATTGTTACGAATCCAAGTATGATTTTCGGAGACGAGCCAACTGGAGCACTTGATTCTAAATCTGCAACAGATTTACTTGAAAGTATGAAGTCGTTAAATGAATATGATAACTCAACAATTTTAATGGTAACGCACGATGCATTTGCAGCAAGTTATTGTAAACGAGTTATTTTCATTAAAGATGGTGAACTATATAAAGAATTACACCGCGGTGAATCGACGCGTAAACAGTTCTTCCAAAAAATTGTTGACGTAATGTCTTCTATTTCTGGAGGTATGGCTGATGACCTTATCTAGCATTGCCCTCCGCAACATACAGCGGAACTTTAAAGACTACTTTGTATATTTTGCATCTATGATTTTTAGTATCGTTATTTATTTTACATTTAAAGCACTGCAATATAATTCACAAATGGAAAAAGCAGCAGAAGCTTCAAAAAAAATTAGTGGAGCGTTCCAAGTTTCAAGTGTGATGCTTATCATTTTCGTAGCAGTGTTCATTATATATTCGAACGGATTCTTTACACGTAAACGTAAAAAAGAAGTTGGCTTATATTCGTTATTAGGTATTCGTAAAAGACAAATTGGTAAAATGCTCTTTTATGAAAATATGTTAATGGGATTAATGTCATTAGTAATTGGGATTGCGATCGGTAGTGTCCTTTCAAAATTATTCCTTGAGTTATTAGTAAATATGATGGGATTAAATTTAAACGTTCATTTTGAAGTACCGATGGCTGCCATTATTGATACAGCAATTATTTTCTTTGTGATTATTTTATATACATCACTTCAAGGATATCGTTTAATTTATCGCTTTAAGTTAATTGAACTTTTCCGTGCAGAACGTGAAGGAGAAGCAATGCCAAAAGGATCTGTCATTATGGCATTAATTTCAGTTTTCTTAATCGGTTCAGGTTATTTTTTAGCATTAATGTACATGAAAGCAGTTATGTATGCAGACTTTATGGTCGTTGCATTATATATTTTATTAGCGACAGTAGCAGGGACTTATTTACTGTTCATGTTCTTCACAGTATTTGTATTGAAACGTGCAAGAAATAATAAGTCAGCATTTTATAATGGTATGAATATGGTAACGACATCACAGTTACTATATCGTATTAAAGGAAATGCGAAATCACTGGCGACAATCGCTATTTTAAGTGCGGTAACATTAACAGCGGTTGGTACGTCAGTTACGATGTATTACAACACATTTACGCAATCAAAAGTTGCTGCGCCGTATAGTTATTCCTATGAGAAAAAAGATGCAGCATTAGATAAAAAAGTAAATGAAATACTTGCTGGAGAGAAGAATAATCACCCAGTCACATATGAATCAGAAGTTGAAATGATTCCTGTGAAGGGAACATTTAAAGGTGAAAGAGCTGATCAAGTTCTGAACACACACTATAATGTTACGAATCAGTACCAGCTTATTTCTCAATCAAGCTTTAATACACTTGTGAAACATTTAGATGTAGAACCTGTAAATTTAAGTGCGAATGAAGCTTTCGTATATGATAGCTTATATATTGAGAAACTTGATTTTGGTCCTCTTTATACAGGAAATACAGCTGTATTCCCTGTTGGAAACGAGTCAAAAGAATTAAAAATTAAAGGTGTAAATAATAGAAGCCTTACAAATTTAAATGAACTATTTGTAATCGTTCCTGATAAAACATATGAGCAAGTGAAACAAGTAAACGAAACGCGTACTGTAAAAAATATTGATGTAAAAGGTGAGCGAAATAGTAAAGAGTTAACAGCAAAATTAGCAAGCATTATGCCAGCTGGAGAATCAGAAGTTTTAAAACCATTTAACGATTTCTATACAGGATTCCAAATGGGGCTTGAAACAACAGGCTTAATGATGTTTATTGGGTTATTCTTAGGATTAGTATTCCTATTAGCAACAGGCTCAATCATTTACTTTAAACAATTAACAGAAGCAAGTGCTGACCGTGATCGCTACGTTGTTCTTCATAAAATTGGTGTAACGAAGCAAGAGATGAAGAGAGCTATCGCAAAACAAGTGAGCTTTATCTTTGCTATTCCGTTAGTAATTGGTATTTTACACAGCCTATTTGCACTAAAAGGTTTATCAAATATATTACCATTTGAAATTATGATTCCGCTTCTAATTAGTATCGGAGTATACGGCGCGATTTATATTGGATATTACTTCTTAACGGTTCGTTCTTATTATAAGATCGTGAGTGCGAAGTAATAAGGGACAGCTATCGCTATAGGCGATAGTTGTTTTTTTATTCTTCATAAAATCTTAAGAAATCTCCTCAATTTTTGTTAAGAAATAATAGTTATACTTAGAAACAAGTTAAAAACTATTGAACGAATGAGGAGAGGTTTATATGCAACTCATAACATTCTTACATGAATTTATTAAACATCCGAAACATACTGGTGCAATTGCGCCAAGTTCAAAAATATTAGCAAAGAAAATGGTAGATGTAATTGATTTTAATAAAGCGAAATGCATTGTAGAGTTAGGTCCTGGTACAGGAGTCTTTACGAAAGAAATTATGAAGAGAAAGAAGAAGGAAACAATATTTCTTCTTATTGAAATTAATGAAGTGTTTTGCAAGGAACTAAAGAGAAAATTTAAAGATGAGCAGAACGTCATTGTTGTACACGGTTCAGCCGAAAATATAAAAAAGTATATAGAAGATCTCAATATAGAATGCGTGGATTACGTTTTATCGGGATTACCTTTTACCTCTTTACCAGAAGAAGTTTCAAAGCGTATTTTAAACAATGTAATGGAAGGGATACATGAGAATGGTGAATTTATTACATTTCAATATTCACTTGTGAAAAAAGGATTTATACAGCATTTCTTCCCTGAAATTACACTAGAAAAAGTATGGCTCAATTTCCCGCCAGCCTACGTCTTTAGTTGTAAAAAAGAACTAAGGAGAGCATATGCATAATGGAATTACATGAATTATTATCTTATATTGAACAATACGGTTATTGGGCTTTATTTTTCTGTTTATGGTTAGGGATTATCGGTATGCCAATTCCAGACGAAATGATCGTAATGAGTGGTGGCTTTGTATCTTCACTAGGGATATTAAGTGTCATTCCTGCATTTTTATTAACATATTTAGGTGTTGTATCTGGGCTTTCTTTAGGTTATATATTAGGGAAAATATTTGGTACGAAAGTACTTGATAAGCTAATGAAAAAGAAAAAGGCGAAATATCTTTTGAAATCTCAACAAATGGTAGAGAAGTATGGTCATTATGCGTTAGTCACAAGTTACTTCATACCAGTTGTAAGACATATCGTACCGTATTTAGTTGGAATGAATAACATGTCATTTAAGACGTATGCTTTGTATTCTTATACGACAGGATTTGTTTGGACACTCGTTTACTTTGTGCTCGGTGCTTTATTTGGACAACATATTGAAAGTATTGTAGCGATCGCGATAGAATATGGCGTGTATTTTGGCGTGATTGTTTTTATAGTTACAGGTATTCTTTATTTATATAGACAAAAAAGAATCACACTGATGAGTAAATAGAAGTAAAGAAAGTTTCTTCCAGTATGAAGGACAAGATAGGATTATAAGTATAAAATTATCTTTATTTAATGGTAAAATATAGGTAAGTAGTTAAGGAAGGAAGAGCGTTGTGCTACTTATTTTTAGCCTTATCTTAATTGGAATTATGTGCAGTATGAAAATAGTATCCTTACACATGATAGAACGACAAAAGGTAGAGGAACGATATGTATATTGTCCAAAATGTGATACGAAAATTAGAAGAGGAAATTCAGCTCCTTTTTGTTCAAAATGTAATTTAATATTTTAAAAATAAAAAGTCCGAAATCACTTTATATAGTTTCGGACTTTTTATT
>NZ_JBNLYC010000018.1:0-55607 GCF_050172015.1 Bacillus sp. GMa5/1
ATAGGTAAGACATACATTTTCTAAAAGAAATATTTGGTTCAAGGCATAAAAAAAACTATCCAAAAGGATAGTTTCTTACACTTCAATATTCCGCAATATCGAATAAATATCGTTATTCACTTTACCAAATGATTTAATGTTATTTTGAATGTTAGATAATAAAACAACATATACACTACCATTTTTACTAAATCCGTTTAAGCAATTCCATCCTGGCATTACACCGTGATTCGAATAGCTTCCTGGGTCTACGTACCATCCAAACCCGTAATCCTTTTTTCCACCCGTAAACATTTGATCGTAACTCTCTTTTGAAATTAATTTACCAGAGAATAGTGCTTCGTTAAATAAATATAAATCATGCGCACTTGTGTATATATCACCACAACCATATAGTTGTGACATGCTCGGAATATTAGGTGTTGTCATATTATTATTTACTATTTTATAACCCGTTGATGGGAATCTTGTTTGTTCTAACGCTGTGCCAAAACCAGAATGTTTCATACCCGCAATAGCAAAAATATGTTGCTTAATATATTCTTCGAGCGACTGTCCACTTACCTTCTCGGCAATGTATGCAAGTATAGAGTAGTTCGAGTCAGAATACTTCCATTTCTCTCCTGGACCACCAATACGCTTTTGATTTCCTATCCGCTTTATCAGTTCTTCATGAGAAATATCTTCTTTTCCCTGCTCATATTCGGGAATCCCTGATGTATGTGTTAATAGATGTTTTAGCTGAATACTATTACCTTGAGGAAAATTTGGAATATACTTTGCAACAGTATCTTCTACTTGTAATTTATTTTGATCTTTCAACTGCATAATAGCAGTTGCTACAAATGCCTTTGAAATAGAACCAATATAAAAAGTCGTCTCTGAATTATTCGGTACTTTCTGTTCTTTATTTGCCATACCGTACCCTTTATTCAAAAGAACTTTTCCATTCTTTACAATAACAGCTGTCCCGCTAAATCCTGCGTTTTGTAAATACTGGTCTAATTGAGCGTTTTCATTAATTTCTTGAGGTGGTCCCTCGGGAAGCTTCTCCACAGCTTGCGCTTGCTTCACTTGTTCTTCCTGCTCTTTTTGTTTTTGCTTCTGTACTTCTTGTTTCTTTTTTTCTTCTTTCTTTTTTAGCTCTTCTTGTTTCTTCATTTCTGCTGCCGCTTTTAAAGTTTCTTCTTTCTTATTATGCGCAACAATTTTTGTATACATAAAATATACAAGTGATAATAGTAAGACGAGAATGATTGTTCTTTTTATGTATACAATCGGCCGACGTACTTTCCCATTCGCATTATTTTTTTCCTGATCCATAATTGCTTTTTTCCCCTTACTCACCAATAATTTAATTCCTCTATTAAAGATTTATTTTAGTAGATTATGGATAATCCATTCTATATCATCCCTACTTTATCACGCACTGCACATATTACCAACCTATATGTACAAAAAAGAAAAAGAAAATTTACAAAAGTAAGATTCCCGTTAAATTATTAACAAAAAAAAGAGGATATCCTCTAAAAAATTGATTTTATCAATCTTTTTGGACATCCTCTTATCTCATTATTTATACGTGTTTTTTCATATCATCGGCAACAGATTCAACATTTGTACCTACGATAACTTGTACACTTGTATTACTTAATTTCATAACACCTTTTGCACCAGCACGTTTTAATGCTGCTTCATTTACTTGACCAGCATCTTTTACTTGTAAGCGTAGACGTGTTGCACAGTTATCAATAACTGTTAAGTTTTCTTTTCCGCCTAAAGCTGCTACGTAAGTTTCACCGATTGAACCTGCAACTGGTGCCTCACCATCTTCAACTAACTCATCGTCATCTTCACGACCAGGAGTTTTTAAATCGAACTTCTTAATTAAGAAGTAGAATACTATGAAATAAATTGCTGCGTAAATTAAACCGATACCTGCTAGTAAGACTGGTTTTGTTGCAATACCGAAGTTTAAAGCGTAATCGATTGCACCGGCACTAAATGAGAAACCATCATGAATGCCAAGCGATGTTGTAATGAATAAAGAAAGACCTGTTAATACAGCATGAATACCATATAATACTGGTGATAAGAACATGAATGAGAATTCAATAGGCTCTGTAATACCAGTTAAGAATGAAGTTAATGCTAGACCAGCTAACATACCAGTAACTGCTTTACGCTTTTCTGGTTTAGCAGCTGCAATCATTGCGAAACATGCTGCTGGTAAACCGAACATCATAACTGGGAAGAAACCAGTCATAAACATACCTGCTGTTTTGTCACCTGCAAGGAAACGAGCAATATCACCATTAACAACATTACCTGCTGCATTTGTAAAGTCCCCAAATACAAACCAGAAGTATGTGTTCATTACGTGGTGTAAACCAATTGGGATTAATAAACGGTTTAATAAACCAAATAATCCTGAACCAATTGCACCTAAATTAACAATTCCATGAGCTAATGCATCAATACCATTTTGAATTGTTGGCCAAATTTGTGCAAATAGAATTCCTAATATCAGCATCACGACTGATGTAACAATTGGAACGAAACGTTTTCCAGCAAAGAAACCTAACCATTCTGGAAGTTTAATCTTATGGAATTTATTATAAAGAAGTCCTGCTATAACACCAACAATAATACCACCTAAGACTTTCATATCTACTTTAGTCGATAATTCAGCAGCCTTAGATACTTGTGTCATTGTATCCGCAAGCTTAGATGGATCTACATTTGCGCTATTACCTATTAAATCTTGGACTTTACTTAATTTACCTTGTAATTCAGCAGTTGAATACCCTTTGCTAAGTGCATCAATACTATTTTTCATAACAAGATAACCAATTGCACCTGCAAGACCTGCTGCACCACTACCATCCACTGAAAGACCGATTGCAATACCAATTGCAAAAATAAGTGCTAAGTTATCAAAAACTGCTGCGCCGGCCTGTGCCATAACAGGAATATCAAATACATCTGGTTGCCCTAAACGAAGCAATAATCCTGCTGCTGGTAGTACTGCGATCGGAAGCATTAAAGCTTTACCAATACGTTGTAAAAACTGCAACATTTTAATTCCCCCTAATTAAATTTATGAAATCGTTATCATTATAAGTACGCTTTAGAAAACGCTTTCTATTACATAACCATAATAACATATAGTTGTATAGATGTGTAGTTTTTATTTCTGAACTTTTTATGGATAAATCTCCTATTTCCAAACTGTTATATAAAAGGAAAATTCTCCTTTTTAAAATACAGAATACTCGAAACGAAAGACCTATTATAGCACATTGAACTTTCGTTTTATCATTCCACTTTTTCATGTTATTATTTATTTCCGAGCATATCGGGAAAAGTAAACTTAGTTAATTCAAAATAGGAGCGTTGGTACTATGCAGTGCATTGAAACAAACAACTTACAACAGTTGTTAGAACAAGTAAAACCATATACGAAAAAAGGAAAACTTGCTACTTATATCCCCGAACTAGGAAATGCAAATCCAGACGATTTAGGGATTGCCATTTTCCATAAAGAAACAGAATATATCCATGCAGGCAACTCACAAACACTATTTACTCTTCAAAGTATTTCCAAAGTAATTACACTTGCCCTTGCCCTTTTAGACCGTGGTGAAGAATATGTATTTTCTAAAGTTGGAATGGAACCAACGGGTGACCCATTTAATTCTATTATTAAGTTAGAAACGACAAGTCCGTCCAAACCCCTTAATCCAATGATAAATGCAGGAGCTTTAGCTATTACAAGCATGTTAGCAGGAAAAGATAACGAGGAAAAAATGGAACGTATTCTTCATTTTGTACGTGAAATAACAGATAATCCTACTATTAATTATTCCTCTAAAGTTGCCGATTCAGAACTAGAGACCGCTTACCTAAACCGTTCACTTTGTTATTATATGAAACAAAACGGAATTATCGATTGTGATATTGAAGAACTTATGGATTTATATACTCGTCAATGCGCAGTTGAAGTAAACTGCATCGATTTAGCACGTATCGGCTTAATTTTTGCAATGGATGGATATGATCCATATAAGAAAAAACAAATTATCCCTAAGCATATTACAAAAATTTGCAAAACATTTATGGTCACATGTGGTATGTATAACGAATCTGGTGAATTTGCAATTCGTGTTGGTATTCCTGCAAAAAGTGGTGTAGCCGGTGGTATTTTTGGCTGCGTAAAAGGAGACATGGGAATCGGTATTTTCGGACCAGCTTTAGATGCAAACGGAAATAGTATTGCCGGTTTTAAAATCCTTGAACTTCTTTCTGCTCAAGAAGGTTGGAGCATTTTTTAATCGCGAGTTATCCTGCTATACTAGCAGGATTTTTTATTTCGCCAAAACCTCACTTTTGTCAGTTATCAATCCTCTTACAAAAACAGTGCTGAAAGTTTCTCTATATCATGCATATTTGTTCCCCCCTCCTGAATAATATAGTACAACCTAGCGCTATATGTGGAGGTGTGAAAGATGAAACTAATATTTCAAATGGGAAAACAACCTGTTCTTGAAAAAACAATCCTTCTTTTTATATTGAGTATTGTAGAAAGCTTGAAGTTAAAAGTTGTTTCACTCGACGAAGCTCACCGATACATATTCAATTTAGAAGTACTTGAATTATTAATGGATCGGAACATCGATGATCAAGTACTTGAACTTATTCATTTCGGGATGGGACTTGAAGACATTTATCATGTGCTTCCTGAAGAACTTGAGCATACGATTGAGGAATTAAAGTGGCTTTGCATTCAAGTATTAAGTGAGTACAGTATGCATGAAGAATCCGAACAATTAATTGAAGATATACGGTAAAAAAGCACCTATGTAGGTGCTTTTAATGTTTTTTTAAACTATTTTTATACGCCTCAATATTTACTGGTAGCTCTTCCTCTTCCAAAGTATGTTCATTTACATCTTTATGAATGAACGCACCTTTAGGTGGTTGATGATCATGCCCTTTTTTCTTATGATCAAATGCTTTCCCGCGTCCCATACAAATCCCCCTTTCTTAAAAGAAATCCGTATTAGTATGGAGAAAAGTACGTCGATATATGCAATCTCTTGCTGTATTTCCAAGGAAATACTCGAACCTTGTTTTCTACTCTCCTTACAACAACTGATCGATCCCAATAAGAATTAATAACACTCCTGCGATAACTGTCGCCCATTTCCCTAAGTATTCTGCTAAAAATCGTTTTCCTACATACGCAAAACCACTAATACAAATAAAACTAAACACCCCAGAAATAGTCGCTGTAAGCCAAAGATTTAAATTTGTTACCCCTGCATCAAATCCACCTGCAATATTATTAATAGACAACGCAACTCCTAAAACAATTGCTTCTGAGAAACTAATTGTTTTAGAACCATCAAAATCTGCTTTTTCCGGATCACGTAAAATTCCCATAAGTACATTATCATCTTTAGAACCTGCAGTATTTTTTTGGCCCAAGAAAGGCTGACATAAAATAAACACACCGATTATCCCTAAAACGATTGCTCCAATCAGATTTGCTGTAAACTCTGAAATAAATAACGCAATCCAGTTTCCAAAAAATCCAGCTAGTAAAGTAAATAAAAATCCAAAGAATGCAATGATAAAATTGTTAAACCACGAAATACGAATTTTACGAATGCCATATGCAATTCCAACACCTGCATTATCTAAATTAGAAGCGATCCCGATTAAAAAAATTGAAAATAAGCCTACCGTACTCATAAATAGTCACCCCTTTTTCTCACTTTTCAATGCATATTATGAAAATGTTGAGCAACTGTGCCTGTCTGTTTCATATACTTGTAATAAATGCTCAATATTTTTTCAACACTAAAAAAGGAGTGCCTACACTATGGCTAATGAAAACCCGAATGATCGGCTTGGCAAATTAATAAAAAAACTTTTAAAAGAACGCGCCTTATCTATGCGCCAACTAGGAATACTTACAAATATTGATCCTGCAACAGTCTCAAGAATTATTAATGGTAAACAACCACCAAAACAAAAACATCTACAAAAATTTGCAGAATGTCTTCAAGTTCCACCCCAATTGTTATTTGATGAAATGTACCCTGATTCTCCTCACATTAATAAAGAAAAAACAGATATGTACACATCTCTTGATACCATTCAGCAAACGCTGCAATCCTCTAACTTATTCGATTTCGATTACACTACAACTCGCGTAAAACAAGAACTCGAAAATTACGAACGCTATGCCCAGACAACAGAAGGCGAAAAACGTATTCATGACAGTTTCGCAAGCAAATTAGAGCAAATTGATAGTGCTGGTCCTTTTATTGAACAATTAACAGATATGTATCAACAATTTTGCAATGAAACCATTTCAAAAGAAGAACGTGCAGTTCTTGGAAGCGCATTACTGTATTTCATTTTATCGACAGATATTATTCCCGACTATCTCTTTCCAATTGGCTATTTAGATGATGCGATCGCCGTTGAATTAGCAAAAGAGAAATTACTTGAAATAAAACGAAAGACATAGCAAAATAAAGAACTATTTCAGTTGTTTATTTTCACCTCTGAAATAGTTCACTAAAAAACCGTACAAGTATACATACTCGTACGATTTTACTATACAAATCTATTTTTTCGTGTGGCACCATTCATATATAAATGCTGTTATTACTTTTGTAAATTCAATTAACTGTTCAATTTCAACTTTCTCATTTACAGAATGTGCTTCTTCTAATGTACCTGGTCCATATATAATCGCTGGAATATGAAACTCACTAAACCAACCGCCATCAGTTACCGTTGCAGACATATCTAAAATTGCATTTTTTGATAAAATAGACTCGTGTACTGAGCTAAGTTTTTTTACAGCTGCATGTTCCCTATCTACTTCTAATGAAGGGAAAATTTCACCACGATCTACAATCATTGATTCTCCGCCCCACTTAAATTGTGGCGGATTTTCACTTAACCATGGATCGGCAGCTGCTACCTTTCCAATATATTCTTCAATTTCTTTTATTATTTGTTCATGTGTTTCGTTCGGATAGAAGTGCACTGTTATCCATAACTGGCACTCATCCGCAATAAACGCCGCATGCCTTCCCCCCTCAATAACAGCTGGATTAATTGTTGTTGTTCCAGATGGATAGCCTTCATATGTTTTCATGACTGCCCAGTGACGCTCTAATTCTTGTAAGCTCTGCACAATTTTCATCATTTTTTCAATCGCACTCGCTCCAAATAAACGTCCTCCAGCATGGATCATTTGTCTGCGCGTTGCATCATGAAACGTTTGCGGACTTTTCACTGTAATCCATCCAGTAATGACACCACCTTGCCCTTGCATATGCAAATCACTCGTATCCACTACGACTGCAAAATCAGCATCGTAACCTCGCCTGCAGCATTGAAGTGTTCCTGCCTCTCCAACTTCTTCCCCTATTACTGATTGAAAGATTAAATCTCCAGGTAATTCAATACCAGCTTCTTGTAAAAGTTGAATGGCAAATAGCGCTCCAGCCAGCCCACCTTTCATATCTGCTGCGCCACGTCCAACTAACCAGCCATCTTTTATAAATGGATCAAATGGATCTGTTTCCCACGCCTCATCTGCTGACACTTCAGCTACATCCATATGCCCATTAATAATAAGACTTTTATATGAGTCACTTTTTATTCCTTTTTTTACCCCAACAACGTTCGGATCATTCGGATATACATCCCATTTATTAATACTAAAATTTCGTTTTCTTAAAAACTCTGCAACAAATTCTTGCGCTTCATTTGTATTTCTCGCTGGCGGTGCTGGTGTTTCAAAACGAATTAATATTTTTGTAAGTTCTAACAATTCCTCTTTCCTTGAATCTATTTGTTTTAACAACTGCGAAATTTCTCGATTCATCGCTAATTCCCCTTTGCATACATAGTATGTTTCCAGCTTTATTTTCACAAAAAAAGAGACTGTTTACAATTTTACAGTCTCCTAATTGATCACTATTATAAACTCTCTACTTCCGTTGTATTTGTCTTTTCAATATGCTCTACATTACTTCCCTTATTTCTTGTAGCACGATAAAACAGTAAACAAACAATCATAAATGGAATACCACAATACAATGCCATTCTTTGTTCTGGAATAAAGGCCATGCCAACGATTACTGTTACATTTAATACTAACGCAAGCAGTGGTACGAATGGATACAGCGGTGTTTTAAATTTCAGGTCTTTGACATCCCCGCCCTGCTTTATGTATGACCTTCTAGCTAATAAGTTAGATAGAGCAATAGATGCCCAAACTAGTATCGCTCCAAATCCAGCGATAGAAAGCAGCCATAAATAAACTGTATCTTCCGCATAAATACCTGATAATAATGAGAGACAACCTACAATTGTGCTTACAATCAATGCATAAATAGGAACACCGTTTTTAGATAACTTACCAAAAATCGGACTAATCATTCCTTGATTAGACATAGACCATAGCATACGAGAAGTTGCATATAATCCTGAATTCGCAACGGATAGAACTGCTGTAATAATAACGAAATTTATAATATCAGCTGCATAAGGAATACCAATTTTATCAAATACAACTACAAATGGACTTTCTATTACTCCTGCTTGCTGCCAAGGGAATAGTCCAGCAAGAATAAAAATAGATAGTACAAAGAAAACAAGTATACGCCAAACTGTATTGTTAATTGCCTTTGGGATTGTTTTTTCTGGATTTTCACTCTCACCTGCTGCAATACCGACTAGTTCTGTTCCTTGGAAAGAAAAATTAACTGCAATCATCGTAATTAAAATGGCTGATAATCCATTCGGAAACAGTCCCCCGTAATCAGTAAAGCTAGAGAACATCGGTGCTGGTTCATTTCCTTTCATATCTAGAAAACCAAACATTGCCGCCCCGCCTAAAATAATAAATGCAATGATTGTAATTACTTTAATACTTGCAAACCAAAATTCAACTTCTGCAAAACTTCTTGAAGATAATGCATTGATAGCAAAGAGAAGCACCGCAAACACTACACACCAAATCCATGACGGTACATCAGGAAACCAACGTTTCATCAAAATACTAACTGCAATCAGTTCAATACCTATCGTAGCAGACCAGTTTAACCACGACATCCATCCGACTACATAACCCGCTGCAGGGGAAATGTGCTTCGTTGCATACGTTTGATAAGATCCTGCGTCGGGCATCGCAACAGCTAACTCTCCAAGACAGAGCATCGTTAAATACATAACAAACCCTCCAACAAGATACGCTACAATTGCTCCCCCAGGCCCAGCTTCATGAATTGTATACCCAGATCCTAAAAAAAGACCGGTACCAATAACTCCTCCAAGTGCAATCATAAATATGTGCCTGCTTTTCAATTCACGTTTTAAACCTTGGTTTTGATCCATCATATAAATCCCCCCTTTTCCCTTTGGAAACCCATTTCATGTAAGCGTTTTTAAAATCATTCATAATAAAAATGATTATTGAAAAGAGCGAAATACATAGCACTTATTAATCACTACCTGTTATTAAAAGATCATCCCTCACTGTTATTAATAACTTTTTATCAGCAATGGCTTGTCCTTCTACTACTTCTAATGATTCGATATACCCACTGATTCCTACCTTAATTTCTACTTTCTGTTTATCTATTGTTTCAATTAACGCTAATTTCTCCCACTCGTATACGTATGAACTTTCCGCAACAAATAGCTTCTCTACTTTTCCATAACAAGGACTATACACACCTTCTATAACTGTCTTCACTTTATAAATTCCTCCCTCTTATTAATTGACACCAAAACGTTGTATATCCTGTAAAAATTCATATTCTCCCCTCTAGAGATTTCGAATATTATTTATGCAAAATACGTACCAAGTCTCTGATTCATATATTAAATGAGAGTTTCACACAAAAAAGTGTGCACAACCGCAAAATTTTTCTATCATTTGAAAAGTTTTAAGAGAAAAATAGCAAAAAAATTTTGCGATTTTATAAGAATTTTAATAAAATTATAAAAAGTCAGTCTTCATAGGGTGAAATGAGGAGAAGATAATCTATGCGTACAGAAGAAATTAATTTAAAACAGATCGTTGAAATGAATATGCTATATGAAACTTTACTCAATGAACTCGATATCGGGATTCATATTATTAATGAGGAAAGTAAAACGATTGTCTATAACCGCAAAATGATGGAAATTGAATCAATGGATCGCTTAGATGTATTATATAAAAGTCCTTTAGAAATATTTGCATTTGAAGAAAATAAAAATAGTACTCTTATAGAGGCATTAAAATTTGGAAAAACAAAGAAAAATATAAAACAAACGTATTTTAACAATAAAGGACAAGAAATTACAACGATTAACGATACTTTCCCTATAATAGAAAATGGAAAAATTAAAGGCGCTATTGAAATATCAAAAGAAATTAGTCACTTAAAGCAAACGATAAAAATGGGTCCTTCTCGAAAACAAAGCACCAAATTTACCTTTGATCACATAATTGGTGATTCTAAAGCCATTCAATCAATCATTACAGAAGGAAAAAGAGTAATTCGTACATCTTCCTCCATACTTCTAGTAGGAGAAACAGGCACTGGTAAAGAACTATTTGCACAAAGCATCCATAATGAAAGTCAGCGTTCAACAAAACCCTTTATTTCACAAAACTGTGCCGCTATACCTGATACCTTAATGGAAAGCCTACTATTTGGCACAAATCGAGGTGCCTTTACAGGAGCAATAGATAAATCAGGCTTATTCGAAGAAGCGAACGGAGGAACTTTGTTATTAGATGAGATTAATTCATTAAGTCCAGCACTTCAAGCGAAGTTACTGCGAGCTATACAAGAAAAAACAATAAGAAGAATCGGAGGCACACAAGAAAAAGAAATTGACGTTCGTATTATAGCAACTATTAATGAAGATCCTCTTGAAGCTATTACACACAATCGATTACGAGAAGACTTATATTATCGATTAAGCGTCGTTACTTTATGTCTTCCGCCTTTACGTGAACGAAAAGAAGATATTCCGGCTCTTGTTCAGCACTTTATCGAAAAATACAATATTCAATTCGGACTTAGTGTAACAGATGTAGATGTGCATGTAAGAGAGTTTTTATATGCATATGATTGGCCTGGAAACGTAAGAGAATTGGAACATATCATTGAAGGTTCAATGAATTTAGTTGAAGATGAAAACATCATTACAGCGTTTCATCTTCCCACTCGCTTTCGCGAACGAATAAAAAAAGAATTCAATATGCAACCTTTCTTAACTAATAACGATACTGATACGCCTAAAACGTTAAAGCACACAATAGAAGAAATGGAAAAAAACTACATCAATCAAATTCTAAAAGAGTATCACGGGAATATCTCACAAGCTGCAAAATTTTTAGGATTAAGTAGACAAAACTTACAATATCGAATTAAAAAACTGCATTTACACATATGAAATGAAACTTGGATGAGTGGATTGCTAGCCCTAATCAATTCGACTTTTATTGCTTGTTAATGCAGCATAAATCTGCTTTAACATACAAATAAACACTTGGTAAAATATGCTACAATAAACATATAACATACTAGAAAGGAGCGATATATATGAGTAATGATAACAAATTAAAGTTATTACAATACTTAGCCTTCTTCCCTACCATTGTATGTATGATGTTACTAATTGATATAAACGCCTATCCTTATGCAAAGCTATTAGGAACAATTAGCGGCTCCTTTGCAGCTATTATGCTTGCTGCTTTTTGGAATTTGAAGCTACGTATAAAAAACGAGAAATCTTCGTAATACTAAAAAAATCGAGCTACTTAGCCCGATTTTTTTATTTGCCATTAAAACTCAACATTCTCTAAATACAACCCACTTGCCTCAGCAAGACAATTAATTTGATTGCGCTGCTTTTCCTCTAAAATGTTTGGAATTGCTTCAGCGTCTAATTGTCCTAATCCAACTTCAATTAATGCCCCGACAATTTTTCTTACCATATTATGAAGGAAGCCGTTACCACTTACTCTAATTTGTACAAACCCTGCCTCTTCCATCACATCAAGTGTATATACTTCTCGAACCATAGATTTTTTCTTTGATTTCGCATTTGAAAAAGCAGTAAAGTCATGTGAACCAACTAAATGTTTCGCAGCTGCTTTCATGCTTTTCACATTTAATTTTTTATTCACATGCATGCTGTATTTACGCATAAATGGATTTGTATGCTCTTCATTCCAAATTTTATACAGATATGTTTTTGCTTTAGAATTGTAACGAGCATGGAAACGATCATGTACTTCTTCCACATTCGTAATGCTAATATCATTAGGTAAATATTGATTTAAATATTTTTTCACTTTATGTTCCACTAACTTCTCATCACTTTGAAAGTTAGCAACTTGATTCAAAGCATGTACACCAGCGTCTGTTCTACTACAACCGATAATTTCAATTTCTTTTCCGACCATTTCAGATATGACACTTTCGATTTTTCCTTGAATTGTATTATCGTTATTACCGAGACGTTGCCATCCTTTAAAACGTGCGCCATCGTACTGAATTGTTAATTTATAATTATGCATAATATTCTCCTTCATAGAAAATATTCCCTCATACCATGAGGGAATATTAATAAACTTTACTTTCTAACAAGCTTCACTACATTTTCTACGTGAGCTGTATGCGGGAACATATCAACTGGTTGCACATACTCCACTTCATAGCTCTTCATTAATGCTTGTACATCACGTGCTAATGAAGAAGGATTACAAGACACGTACACAACTTGTTTCGGCTTCACTTTTAAAATTGTTTCCAGTAATTTATCATCGCAACCTGTACGTGGTGGGTCGACAACAATTACATCTGGACGCCATCCTTCTTTTACCCATTTCGGTAACCATTGTTCAGCTTTACCTGCTTCATATTTCGTATTTGTAAATCCGTGACGCTTTGCATTTTTTCTTGCATCTGCAATCGCTTCTGGAATTACATCCATACCACGTACTTCCGCTGCATCATTTGCAAGCCAAAGACCGATTGTACCAACGCCACAATACGCATCTACAATTTTCTCATCGCCTGTTAACGCAGCGGCTTTTTTTGCTTCATTATATAAAACAACGGTTTGCTCTGGATTCAACTGGAAGAACGCACGTGCTGATAATTCAAATGATAAATCACCAAGTGTTTCTTGAATTACTTCTTTTCCAGCTAATTTAAATGTTTTGTCGCCAAAAATAACAGATGTTTTACGCCAGTTTACATTTTGCATAATTGATTTAACCGCTGGCATCTGTTTTTGTACTTCTGCAATAAATTGTTCTTTATTTGGTAATTCTTCTTTTGTTGTAATAAGTGTAACTTGTACTTCACCTGTTTGAACTGCAGTACGTGTTACAATTGTGCGTACTAAACCTTTTTGTTTTTTCTCATTGTAAATAGAAACATTTAATTTTTCTAAAATACGTCTTACAACTTTTGTCGCTTCATTCGTTGCTTTATGTTGAATCATACAGTGAGCGATATCAATTAACTGATGTGAGTTTTGTTTATATAGCCCTGTAATAACCTTTTCGTCTTTACGCCCCACTTGTAATTGACTCTTATTACGATAATGCCATGGATTTTCCATGCCAAGCGTTGGACGAATTTTCTCTTCCATACTATTTTTCATGTACTTCTCAAATGCTTGTACAACGATATCACGCTTTTGATTCAATTGTTCTTTATAATCTAAATGTTGCAGCTGACAACCGCCACACTCCTCATATACTGGACACGGTGCTTTCACACGATGCGGTGAAGCTTTACGAACTTTTTTCACTTTCGCTTCAGCGAAGCCACGTTGAATTTTCGTTGTTTCTGCAACAACTTCTTCTCCTGGTAATGCCCCTGGAATGAAAACAACTTGTCTCTTAAAATAACCAACGCCTTCTCCGTTAATCCCAAGACGTTTAATTGTCACAGGAAACGTTTGACCAACTTCCAACTTACTCTCATGTTGCTTTTGTATCATTATTACACCTCTACTCTATACTTTTCCATAAATATAACGCTGCATAACTGCAGTATGGTTCACACTCTTGTTTCAATTTTTCTAAAAATGCATCATCAGGTTTATCATCTAATTGAAATATACCTTGCACTGCACGCTGAATCCCAATGTCCGCTTTCGGGAACATATTTTTCCGTCCAAGCCCAAACATTAAAAAGTTTTGCACTGTCCATGCACCAATTCCCCTAATTGGCAACAATTGTGCTGAAATGTCTTCTTCCGTCCCATTTTCTATACTCGCTAAATTTAATGTACCACTGACAATACTTCGACCTAATCCTACTATATATTCAGCCTTTCGCTGACTAAACTTCTGCTCTCTCAATTCTTCTATTGAAATATTTGCTACTATTTCCGGAGTGGGGAAAAAGAATACACCGTTCTTCTCTGTTCCATACCGTTTCACAAATTGTTCTGTTAACACAGTAGCAAATTTCAAATTTATTTGTTGGTGAATGATACAGCGAAGCAGACAAGCAAAATAATCAAATTCTAAAATAATTGGAGTATAAGCATATGTTTCAAATAGTGGACGTAATGATGTGTTTAAAAAATGATTTTGTATATCTTGAAACGGTTCATTCCAATGAAAAATGGCTCTCATTCGTTTCATGACTTTCTCTGGATCTCCTGTCTGACTAGAAATCCAAAACTGTGGATTTTGAACAGTACCAATCCCTTGTAAGCGAACAACAACCTGTTCCTCGTCGATACAAAGCGGGATATAAATAACTTTCTCATCTAATTGAATGACGTTAAGGGGATCAAAAAATAAACGTTTTAATACTTCTTCAAAATGATACGGATACTCTAACGTAACATGCTCGCTCCACATACGTTTCCCCATCCTTTTTACACATCATTATAGCATGAGAAAACCGTAAGCATACATGCTTACGGTTGATTGCCTTTTACTAAGTCATCTAGACTTTTAAAATGATACCCTTTCTCGCGCAAATCATCAATGATTTTTGCAAGTGCTTCTGCATTATCTTTTGATATTGCATGAAGTAATAAAATAGATCCTGGATGAATCATCGTCATAACATTATTATGCGCATATTGCCATCCTCTTTGCTGATCCACTTTCCAATCCAAAAATGCAAGTGACCAAAATACATTATAATAGCCCATTTCTTTCGTAAGAGCTAACGTTCTTTCACTAAATACACCGCGCGGAGGACGTACATATTTCACTTCTTTTTGCCCAGTTACTTTTTTAATTTCTTCCGTTACACTCGTTAATTCTTCACGAAGTTTCTCATCATTTACCGCTGTAAAATCAGGATGACTCCAAGAATGGTTTCCAATAATGTGTCCTTCATCCTTCATTCTTAACAATAAATCTTTTTGTGTTTTAATGTAATGTCCCGTTACAAAGAAAGTTGCTGGTACTTTTTTCTCTTTTAATACATCTAATATTTTCCCTGTGTATCCATTCTCATATCCATTATCAAATGTCAAATAAATATCTTTTTTCTTCGTATCTCCTAAATAAAACCCGCCATTTTTTTGTAGTAAATCTGTATATAACTTTCCTGCATCTGGTACTGTTTCATTTTTAGGACGCGGGATTCCCCAGTTATGTGGAGTATTTGTATAAGCCAGTGCTGAAACTGGAACAAGTGCCATCATAATTGAAAAAATGAGACCGATATATAACCATTTATATTTCATAAATAGTCTCCTTTCCATATATAATCGTACTTGTAGTTTCTGTTGCAACGCATTCTTTCATGCTGAACATGTTTTTCTATATATACCAAAAAAATGCATCTCGAATCATTCGAGATGCATTTTTTATTTACTTAAATACTGGCTCTTTAAAGCTAGCTAATTTTTCAAGTGATGTTTTATCAACATCTGCATGTAAGCTATTACCATGAGAGTCCATCGTTACAACTGCTTTAAACCCGTCGATACGTAAATGCCACATTGCTTCTGGAATACCAAATTGTAAGAAATCAACATCTTTCACTTCTTTAATACATTCAGCATAATATTGCGCTGCACCACCGATTGCGTTTAAATATACACCGCCATGTTCTTCTAAAGCCGCTAATGTTTTCGCACCCATACCGCCTTTTCCAATGACAGCGCGAATACCGAATTTCTTCATAATATCGCCTTGGTACGGTTCTTCACGAATACTTGTCGTTGGACCTGCCGCTTTAATTTGCCAATTGTCATTGTCATCTTTCACAACAACTGGACCACAGTGGTAAATAATTTGTCCATTTAAATCTACTGGACAATCATTATCCATTAAATGCTTATGGATTGCGTCACGACCTGTATACATCATGCCATTAATTGTTACAACATCACCAACGCGAAGTTCACGAATTTGCTCTTCTGTAATTGGTGCTTCTAATACAATCTCACGTTGCTCTGTTTTTTCTTGTACTTCATGCTGAAGTGTATCTTCCCCTTCTTGATATAGCCAATCCATAATGTCTCCTGTTTCAGGATGGATTTTCACACCAAGGCGACGATATGCCCAGCAATTATACGCAACAGATACATAGAAACTAGCTGGCAAACGATTATAGACGCCAATTTTACAACCAAGTAAAGTTGTTTCTCCGCCAAATCCCATCGTACCAATGCCAAGCTTGTTCGCATTTTCTAATACGTACTCTTCAAGATGTTGTAACTCTGGTACTGGATTGACATCATCTAATGTACGGAATAATTGATTTTTTGCTAATTCATAACCTGATGTGCGGTCTCCCCCGATACCAACACCAATTACACCAGCGCTACATCCTTGCCCTTGTGCTTGATATACTGCATGAAGAAGGCATTTACGAATCCCTTCTAAATCACGGCCAGCTCGTCCAAGTCCTTCTAGTTCACACGGTAAGCTATATTGAATATTTTTATTCTCACAGCCACCACCTTTTAGGATTAAACGTGCATCAATATAATCTTTTTCCCATTGTTCAAACTTAATCACCGGCGTACCTGGTCCTAAATTATTTCCACTATTATCTCCAAAAAGAGAATCAACAGAATTGGGACGAAGTTTACCATCTTTTGTCGCCCGCTCAAGCGCATTATAGATAGCTTCCTTCAACTTTAATTGATTCACACCAACTGGTGTATAAATTTTAAACGTTGGCATCCCTGTATCTTGGCAAATCGGCGAAATGTTATCATCAGCCATTTTAATATTATTTGTAATTGTGCCAAGTGCCATCGCAGAACGAGTCCCTGCATTTTCTCGCTCTTTCGCTTGTTGAATCGCACGACGAACATCTTTCGGTAAGTTCGTTGACGTTTCAACAATTAGTTGATACATGCTTTCTTGAAGCTTTTCCATTGTTACTTCCCCCTCAATTGTGAACGCTACCAAAACGTTATGAGCTGAAAATTCAATTGTTATGCTCTTTAGCTATTTATTTCACGCTATTAGAGCATAAATGAAATTTTTCACAACTTGATTATACCTCTTTTTCTATCGTCCTTCTATTACCCGAACAGAAAAAGGCTACCAAATTGGAATTGGTAGCCTTTTTAATATATTATTCGTCTTTTTTAAATTGCTCACATTTTAATTCTAATTCATCTAACATTGCAAGAAGACGATCTACATCTTCTAATTCTACTTCTTCGGGTTCAATTGTATCAATTACTTCAATGAACATATTTAAACGTTCTTTTAAATATACTAATTGTGTATCTTTATCTTGAATTGCTTTTCCCATGAAGGCACTCTCCTTTTAATTCGAGTTGCTTTTATTATACCGCAAAAACGATTGCTATGGGCATGAAATTTCATCAATTTTGTCACAGTCATCCACTATAATGTAAGCCCTCTCTCTTTTCATGCTAAAAAGTTTCACTTTATAAAAAGCACATATTCTTCTATTATAGAGAATGGACAAATTGTTATTTCAATAGTCAAAGGAGTATTTCATATGACGATATCACAAAAAATGAAGCCGATTACTCCTTCTTACGATCCATGGGAAGCGTATATGGACCTTGAAGAGTACGGCAAACTACTATTAACAAATGTTGAATTTACAACGACGACGTTATGCAATATGCGCTGTGAGCATTGCGCTGTTGGTTACACGTTACAGCCGAAAGACCCAAATCCGCTTCCGATGGATCTTTTATTAAAACGATTAGATGAGATTCCTCATTTACGTTCTTTAAGTATTACTGGCGGAGAACCTATGCTTTCAAAAAAATCCGTCGACAACTATGTAACACCACTCTTAAAATATGCCCATGAACGAGGCGTTCGCACTCAAATCAACTCTAACTTAACTATAGATTTAGCACGTTACGAACAGATTATTCCTTATTTAGACGTATTGCATATCTCTCATAACTGGGGAACAATTGATGACTTCGTTGAAGGCGGATTTGCAATGATGGAGCGTAAGCCTACTTACGAACAACGTGCAAAATTATTCGAAAGAATGATTACAAATAGTAAGGCTCTATCAGATGCAGGTGTACTTGTATCTGCCGAAACAATGTTAAACAAAAGAACTCTACCACATATTGAACATATTCACCGCCAAATCGTCGAAGAGATGGGCTGTAAACGTCATGAAGTTCATCCAATGTATCCAAGTGACTTCGCGAGTAATCTAGAGATTTTAACAAAAGCTGAAATTCGTGATGCGATTGAGCATTTACTAGAAATTCGCGATGAAAATGTATGGATGTTATTTGGAACTTTACCTTTCTATGCTTGTAGCGATGACGAGCGAGACATTGCCACATTTAAAAAGTTACAAGAGAGCAAAAATGTAACTGTTCGTAACGATCCAGATGGTCGTTCACGCTTAAATGTAAATATTTTTGATGGCAATATTATCGTTACTGATTTTGGTGATGTTCCACTTCTAGGAAACATACAAACAAACACATTACAAGAAGCGTATGAAAAATGGAGCGCTTCAAAAACAGCAAAATCATTAAGCTGTCACTGTCCTGCAGTAAAATGTCTTGGACCAAATGTTCTTGTAAAAAACAGCTACTATCCGACAGAAGATTTCTTATCAAAAACAGCAAACATTACATTATAAAAAAACGTCAGCTTATAAGCTGACGTTTTTTCATGTTATTGCGAGTGGGAAGAAGAAATGAATTTAAAATACAAATGATCATGAATTGGAATAGCAGCTCCAATTCCTTGAGAAGTAATATTTTTCACAACAAGTCTTTTTTGATTTCCCTTTAATACAAGATACACTTCTCCAAATGTTACTTTTCCTTTTTCATTTACTGCTGGTGTATAAGCGTATAAATATCCGAGTTGACTCGGACTAATATTATACACACGCTCATGTCCAGTACCATAACCAATGGTCGTTTTAAACGAAAGGGGTAATTGTACTTTTTCAAGTGCTTTGAGAAGCATCATTTTTTTCACATCTGCAGCATCTTTCATATCTGCTGTTAAATCGCCTTCAACCGTCTTTTGTGTTTCTTGCTTATAGCGAAGTGGATATAAACGGTCTCCTCCGCGATTATCATACACATTTCGATTCACTTGTTTATATTCCCAATTAATCGATGTGTCTACTGATTCATAATGTAAAGCCCATTGACCCAAATAAATTTTTGCCCGATACCCTACTGCAAGCGGCGCATTTGAAATTGTCGTTTCATTAAACATCCGAATTAAGTCTGGATTTTCAATTTTAATATTAGCCGTTTTCAATAGCTCTTGAGCAAATTTACTTGGTTGTAAACGTGGCAAATCTTGCGCATCATTTGGAAATGTATTGTCTTTTGAAATATTTAAAACAGATGAAGGCATTTTTGTTCCTACTGTTGTCTTTGCAAAACTCATGTTAGGAAATAATAAAATAAACGAGACCATAGTTGAAAGACATATGCTGTATACTCGTTTCACCTGTCTGGCTCCTTCCTATGTAGGTATATATACTACTTCGTTTATTGTTTTCTCTGAGCGCAATTGTTATGCCTATTTTTCATAATAAATAAAAACCAATTCCCATAATGACATACGCCGCTAGTAAAGTGCCACCTTCAAACCAGTTTGTATCTCCATCATTGGAAATCGCAATCGTTAAGAAAACGGCTGTAATCATAGACACAAGTTCTGGTATAGTAAATACTAAAGGCATCCTTTGCGCGAAGAACATAGATAGCAATACTAATACAGGAGCAACAAACATGGCGATTTGTAATGTAGAGCCTATTGCAATTTCGACTGCAATATTTACTTTATTTTTATAAGCCATAATAATTGCAGACGCATGTTCCGCTGCATTCCCAACAATCGCAACGATAATAACCCCTATAAATAACTCTGACCAACCAAATGACTTTGCAACAGTTTCAAAAGTATGTACGAGTGCCTCTGACACATAAGCTACTGCCAGTGTTGCTATCGCTAAAATAAGGAGCGCCTTCCCTTTTGACCACTCTGGCTCTTCTTCATGCGCTACTTCGTCACTTTTATGTTGATATACACCACGGTGCGTAACTAACTTAAATAGTAATGCAGCAAGGTACATGATAATCATAATAATAGAAACACCTATACTTAATTGATACGTCTTGCCAGCGTCCATCTTCATTGAAAAGATCTCTGGAATAACAAAGGCCACAACAACAGCAAATATTAATAAAGCTGAATTATGCCTTGCATCATATACATTAAAACTTTGTCTTTTGTATTTAAGACCTCCAACAAAGAAAGATAACCCTCCTACCAATAATAAATTTCCAAGTACAGAACCGGTTAAAGAAGCTAACACCACTTCAATTAACCCTGCTTGAAGTGCAAAAATTGAAATGATAAGTTCAACAGCATTACCGAAAGTAGCATTTAATAATCCGCCTATTCTAGGACCAGAAACAATTGCTAGACTCTCTGTTGCTCTCCCCATAAAACCAGCTAATGCGATAATCGTAATACAATACACAGCGAACATAATTGTTTCTGGCCAATGAAGTGTTTTTCCAAGTACAGATAGTGGTACACCTATAAGCGCTACTATAAGAAATATTTTATTAAACATGCTTTTCATCCTTCCATCGTATGTATTTCTCCTCAATATTATTATTATTCTTCTCCTAACTTGTCCGATTTCATCACAATTACGTTTAAAAAATCGGATTGAAGAAAACAGTATGAAAGATATTTAAATTATCTTGTTTAAACAGACAGAATTATAAATTGTGAAAAGGGGTTAAAATTATGCACTTAAAAGAAAAAATCGCAACTATTATTCAAGGTCAACGTACTGGTGTATTATCTACAGTACGAAATGAGAAACCTCATAGCGCCTTTATGATGTTTTTCCATGAAGATTTTGTACTATATGTTGCAACAGATCGACAATCAAAAAAGATAACAGATATTGAACAAAATCCTAATGTCCATGTACTACTCGGACGAGAAGGAAAAAAATTAGATGAAGATTATATTGAAGTTGAAGGGTTAGCTTCAATCGAGGAAGACTCAACATTAAAAAACAAGTTTTGGAATAATAGCTTAAAACGTTGGTTACTCGGTCCTGAAGACCCTAATTACGTATTGATCAAAATCAATCCCGACACAATTTATTACATTGATGGTGCGGGTACGACGGAGCCTGAGTTTTTACGACTATAAAATAAAACAAGCCCCCCTTAGGTGGGCTTGTTTTGTCGAAAAGTTCTTTTAAAAAAAATAATAAAATAGGTGGAACTTTCCAAAGATTCTGTTATATAATAGCAGTAACTTAAATAAACTGTATTAAAACAGATTGAGAGGAGAAATAAAATTGATGAAGAGAGAAGAACGCAAAAATATGATTGAGTTTATTGAAAAGAAAAAAGGGATTGAGCGTGACGAATTATTGTTTATGACAGACGATGAAGTAGAACATATTTATAATGTAACGTACTTTTTATATGAGGAAATTGCAGAGTAGTATAATAATCCCCACCTTATTAAAAATATAAGGTGGGGATTATTTCGTTATTTAGCCCACTATTTACAGGCAGTAAAACTCCCACCTTAAAATTCAGGTGGAGCAAGAAGTTAAGTTGAAGTCGCACTTCCTATAAAGCTCAATTGCTTCAACTTTATACATGAGAATCATTTTCATGTATAATACTGTAAGATTGGAGGAATTTTACTATGAGTTCGTGGCTCTTATTTGCACTATTATCAGCAATTGCTGCTGCCCTTGTATCTATTTTTGGAAAGTTTGGTTTAGACGGCATCGATGCAAACGTTGCAACAACAATTCGATCTATTATTATGGCATTATTTATGATAGGCGTTATTATCATACAAGGTAAATTTCAAAATATCGGCGACGTACTGCTAAATAAAAAAGCACTGCTATTTATCACATTAAGTGGGGTTGCAGGTGCTTCGTCATGGCTATTTTATTTTCTTGCCCTCAAAACAGGAAAGGTTTCACAAGTAGCTCCTGTCGATAAATTAAGCGTCGTATTTTCTATCATTCTCGCTATGATTATCCTCGGTGAAAAGTTAAACTTTATGACCGGTGTTGGTGTAGTCTTTATTACAGCTGGTGTATTATTTATTGCTTTCAGCTAAAAAAACCGCTATTAGCGGTTTTTCTTTTTCTTTATGTACAACCATACAACACATGTAACAACTGCTGAAATTAATAAAATCCATATTCCATAATGATGTAAACTATACTCAACGAAGCGCCACTTCTCGCCTAACTTCCAGCCAAGCCCAATAAAAACACTTATCCAAATGAGCGCACCACCGTAAGCGTACAAACAAAAACGCCAAAGTGTCAAATTTGATACCCCAGCAAAATATGCCGTTAAATGACGTACTCCCGGTATAAAATAACCAATCATTAAAAGAAATGGCCCATATTTTTCAAATAAAATATGTGTTTTTTCAATGTGATGTTCTTTAATTCTAATTTTCGGCCCATATTTCTTTAAAACAGGGAGCCCAAGTTTTAAACCTAATATGTAGCTTAACGTGATCCCTAACATCGCACCAGCCATCCCACTTAAAAAAGCAGCAGTTCCTGACATAACTCCTTTTGAAACATTATAACCAACAAAGGTCAATAAAAACTCGTCTGGTATCGGTAATCCGACAATACCACCAGCCAAAGCTATAACAATTCCAAAATAGCCATAATGCGCGATTAACTCGCCAATATGTTGTTCCATTCGGAAGACACATCCTATGCACGATCGTTATTCCACATTGTACCCTTTCTATCTTTAAGGCAAACATGGTATACATATTCACTATACATTGTTTTTATAATGAACTCTACTTCTATTCTTTCCTTTAACAGAGATAAAGTGAAACTTTAATCAGTGGGAGTTTTGTTCATCCTCTACTAATTATTAACCTATGCCAATCTTGCTTCTACAGACATCCCGACTCCCACATAACTTACTTACATTCAACAATTTTGAGATTAGATTCTTACTGCCCGCAAATAACCCGATAAAAAATAAAAATTCATATGCGTGTTTTTTTGTTACAATAAAGGAAAGTTACTTTTCGCAACGGTTTAACTCTCAAGAAAAATGATATATCTAGCAAAAACATAGTTTGGTCTATATAATGCAACTTCTACCTATTAAAAGAACATACACCCTTTTACATACGACATCATTTTTCTAAATTATACAGGGGGGAACGAACATGACCATTGAAAATCAATTTATTCAAAAAGTTTACTATAAAACATTTTTAACAGAAGAAACTTCTACTCCTGCATCGGAAGTACTCGGTGAAGCATATATAAATGAATCTAAAAATGAATTCTCCAACATTTCTAATATTCGATTTGCTCAAGGTGAATTTTATTATCAAAATAAAGATTTTGAAGCAGCTATATTTAAATGGGAAAAAGTAAATAATGCTCTTGCACTTTGGGCGACAAAAAATATTGCAGATGCTTATTTTGAACTAGGATTCTTACCAAAGGCAGAAGAAATTTATCAATCTATTCAAACGGAAGATACAACTCTTACGATGGAGGTTTCCTTACAACTTCTTTCTCTTTATATCGAACAAGATCGTTTAGGACTCGCTTTTAAGACGATTAGTGAAGCTGTTGCATTCCAACCGGATTATCCAAATATTACTGCAATTGCACGTTCTTTCTATGAAAAACAAGAAGATTGGAACAACGCTATCGAACTAGCTGTTCAAGAAGGTATTCGAACACAATCTTTACACTGGTTTGATACGTTAATAAATTACATAAACAAAGGATTTACAAAAAATATTAAGCCTGAATATTTCTATGAGTCTTTAAAAGCTCTATATGCTGTTGATCAAGCTCAATTTAAAGAGCTTGTTATTGCTCTTTGGAATAGCTATCAACATGAATCCTTATACCTTCCTTGGATTCAAAGTATTAATCATTTATTCTTGCATATTGAAACAGACAATAATGACGATTGGAATGAAATTTCTACTCGCTATCAAGAAACATACTTTGCATTAATTACCGGAAATCATTTTATGCATGAATTAAACGGACTTGTACCAAATTTATTAACAAATTGGTTTAGTTTAACGAAAGCAAAAGATTCTCTAGTTGTCTCTGCAGCAGTGTTAGCATGGAATGAAGTCTCACCTACAACTTTAGAATCATTACTCGTAAAAAGTGCTGGATCCTTACTTTCTAATACATCAGCTGAAGCAGATGTAAATATGGAAACAGTTTCTCATTTATTCGAAACAATCGCTGTATGGGCTGAGAAAAATGATGTAGATTTAAGTCATCAATTTACGCTACTAGTCCATGAACTATGTGATTTAAATGTCACACCACTACTAATAGCCGGAACTAGTGACCATGATAAAACATCATTTGTTAATTCAATATTGGGAGAGAACATCTTAACTGAAACTTTAACAACTCCTATTCTATTTAAAGACGCTAGTCAAACTGAAATAACAGAATTTACCGAGTTAGATATACGAAATATCCCTAACCTTGATGAATTCCATCAAATAACGGCTACATCTGCTCAGTCAGAACTTGAGAAAAAATGTATAGAAATTAAGCTACCAAGTAGGTTTTTAAGAAAAAATAAGTTTACATTTCTTCTTACACCATCCATTCAAGAGCAATTGGATAAAAACAATGCATACTTTGAATACTTACAAGCAGCAGATAGTCTTGTTTACGTATTAAATTCTTCTTCACCATTGCATAGTAAAGAAATTGATACATTAATTTATTTACGTGAACAAGTACCAAACTTACAAATTCACTTCGTATTACACACAAATAATACGACTACTAATGAAAAACTAATTAGTAAACTTAAAGTACATTTTCCAGATGCACAATTCTTCCCATACTCTCCTTCGCAAGAGAGTAGCCAGCAACTTGGAGATGTAACAGAATCTATTCTCTCTAATCTTGCAAAACGCGATATAGAAAAAGAACGTATAGAAAAGCTAATATGGTTTACACAAAAGACAATTGCTTATCTCATAAATGAACGTGTGGAATTAGAAAATACATTAGTAAAATCCGTACGCTGGAATAAACACATCTCAGTGAAACTTACTGGATTTATTAATAACCTTACTGCTCTTGAAAAAGATAAAATTCGCTCTATTACCGAATCCTATCTTTTAACGAAAGAAGAAATTACACGAGATATACATTCTCAAATTCCTGAATTATTACAGAGTTGCTCTGATCTTGTTCAAGAAGATAGTGATTTCAAACTAGTTCATGAAGAATTAAATGCTGCAATGAATGAACGTGTTCAAAAGCATGTACAACAGGTACTTCTTCCTAAATTTACTGGGTCTATTCAAGAATGGATTGAAACAGCACATAATGAATTTATTCAAGCTCAAGCTTATTTAGATGAAATGAGTGAAACGTTTAATAAATTATATAAAGAAGAACGTATGAAACTTCCTTGCGATTTCAAATTATTAGATGATTGGAATCGAGATGTTGCACGAATGACAAATCGAATTACAGTAACGAACATCAATATTTTATTACGCTTTACACCGACACAGTTTTTCTTAAAAAGTGCCGGAAAATTATTTGGTAATATGCAAAAAAACCAATCTATGCTCGCCAACAAATATAAACAATATATTGAAACAGAAGACTATACAGAAATTGCTCACACAATTTCCAAACAATTCTTCCTTCAATTTGAAGTATTTGAAGGTGCATTAGAACGTGATATCATGATGTTCTTCAAAGATCCACTTAATATATTGAAACAAAATGTAGATGCAGCTCAACTTGAGATACAGGAAGACGAGCAAACATTAGCGACGCTAAGAAGCAATCCAGAAACATATCATGATCCTTTGGCGTTATTTAAACTACAATTACTACAACATAAATTTGTTTTAAGTACTACAAAGAAACATGAAGATATCTCTGTATCAAACGAATCTCCTACTGTTTAACAAAAAAACCAAGCAAACTAAAATTTGCTTGGTTTTTTTACTTTATTATTTTCATATGTTCAAACGGATAATAAATGCCTGCTAACTTTCCTAACACATCTTCTCTATCAATAAAACCTAAACCATTTCTACTATCTTTACTTATTAAGCGATTATCTCCCATAACAAAAATCTTATTTTTAGGAACTGTAATCGGTCCAAAGTCCTCTGTTAAATTCATAAGTTTTTTTTCTGCTTGTTTTTTATTACTATCCAAATACTCTTCATCTTTCACTTCAGAATTTACATATAATTGATCATTTCTCATCTCAATTATATCTCCAGGCAATCCAATCACTCTTTTGACATAAAAATTATCTGTTTTCACAACAATAATATCTTCTCTCCCATAGCTTTCAAATTGTTTTGCTAACTTATTAACAATCACCTTATCTCCATCTTGCAACGTTGGCCTCATAGATGCTCCTTTTACAGTCGTCGGAAAAAACACAAAAATTTTCGCCAAAAACACCAATAAACATGCAATTGCAATAGTTCCAAAGAATTCACGCCAACGTTTTTTCTTTTGCATCATTTCACCAACTCATCATCTTTTTACTTTTATTATAAATAATACGACCGATGATTTTCTACAAAATTCTGAATTATAAAATTATAATATTAGAAATTTCAAAATAAAAATACTAATCAAATTAACAAGCAAAAAAGATACTCTCAAAATAGTCTATCCACTATTTTGAGAGTATCTTTTTATAATCCCACATATATAATACACATTTGAGCAGCTACATATGTAAACCAAATCCAAAGTGGCTCATACTTCAATTTACGCCCTCCGATATCTGTCACGCCAATAATGAAATCAGAAATTACAAACAGTAAGCCACCAAACGCTGGTATCCACCATATCCCTGTATTTTCATAATATAAGGCGAATGCAAAGCAAGCCATTCCTCCAACCCACAATCCGTAAATTAGAGCTCCTATCGTAAACAACTTATCCTGTTTATCATTTCGGATAAAGAAGAACCATCCTACAATTAGAAAGAGCCCATATACGAGTAAGCCAATCCAAAAACCATTCCATGAAATTCCTGTTTGCAAAAATGCTTTTACATAAAAACAATGAGCAACAGCGAAAGTAACCATCCCTCCAATTAATCGATGACCAATTGGAATCAGCCCAGCCATAAACAAATCTCCCACAGTTGATAAAGTCATACCAAGTGCAACCCACGTACTATACTCTACAGATGGATCTTGTAACCATATGCAAATTGCACTACCTGTTAAAGAAAAACTAAGAATAAGACGAATTGCTAAAGGTAACGGCATATTATCTTTCGTTCTTTTTGTCTGCCCCATTGCATAAATTGCACCAATAAAAAAAAGAAATATTTGCCCAATTAACACCACGTAAAGTAGATTCATAATATTTTCTCCTCAATAAATGCTTTTTGTATCTTTTTTCGTTACACTTAGTCTATTATCCTTTTTCTATAAAAAAAGAAGAACAGTACTGTTCTTCCATTGTAATCGCTTTTCTGCTCTCTATGCTACTTGTTTTTCTTGCTCCATTTTTTGCTTAGCTGGTGTCCTATTTACCACAATGATTCCCGCGGCTACACATGCTAAACCGAGTAGCACAAATGAATGAATTGCTTCACCTAAAATCATGCTCGATAATAACACACCAAATACGGGTATAAAGAACATATACATAGATACTTTTCCAACCTTGTTATACTTCATAATTGTATTCCAAATGCAAAAACCAGCTGCAGATAAGAAAGATAAATAAATTAGCATAAGTAGTGCATGTAGACTAAATGTGAATGGCATGACTCCAACTTGTAAAGCCCCTATACATAATAATCCTGTAGAACCAAAAATCATTTGGTATGCTGTCATATAACCAATATCTAATGTTTTACTACCTTCTTTTGCTAATATGTTTCCATATGAATACAGCATTGCTGCACTAAGAAGTAATAAGCTTCCGATCCCAAAATGAAATGATAAGCTACCATCACTCGGCACATTTACTAAAATGACGCCACAAAAACCAATAGATACCCCAATTAATTTTCGCATATTGAGAGCATCATCTTTATATAAAAAATGGGCGAGTAAAATTTGAAAGAATGATGATGTTCCTGAAATGATAGCTCCTTCAATTCCTGAACTATAACTCATTCCAATGTAAAAACAGATATATTGAAGAAACGTTTGGAATAAACCAATTTGTATTAACTGTTTCCCTGTTCCTTTTTTGAAGCTCATATCTTTTCCTAACACTTTAAAGAATAATAAGAGCATGACTCCAGATAAAAAGAAACGATAACCGGCAAATAATATTTGCTCTCCAACTTCTTGTGGTTGAATTCCAAGTTCAACATAACTTAATTTAATAAAAGGAAATGCGCTTCCCCATAAAAAAGTTGCTACTATTGCAGCAATAAATACGCCAATCGGATGGGTAAAAATTTTCTCTGTCTTCACTTGTTGTCTTCCTTTCCGATCTTTTTATGAACAATATTCATATATACCAGAGGAGTTGCGAAAACACAAGTTTTCCGTTTATACTTGAAACAAAACCGTACCATCTCATAAAAACATATGATATACTATAGAATAATTACAACATAAGAACTATTAAAAACAGATTCAACAGAAATGCTGCTATCCATTATGGATGGCAGCTTTCGTCGTTTTATAGGGGTTTCGATTTTGATTATTTTTCTCAATAAGAATGCGGAAGGAGCGGGTAGTAATGAACTCAGAAGTAAAAACGTTACAGTCAAAAGAAACAATTTCTCATTCCTCTTTATGGGACACATTAAAAAAACATTATGAACTTGTATTTGCAGTAGCATCTGGTATTTTTATTTTAGTTGGCTGGTTATTCACAAAGAACGATGTAATGAATGTAGGTATTACTTGCTATATCCTTGCTTATATAGTTGGTGGATATGCAAAAGCGAAAGAAGGCATTGAAGATACGATTGAAGAAAAAGAGCTAAATGTTGAAATGCTAATGCTCTTTGCAGCTATTGGTGCTGCAATTATTGGCTACTGGGCAGAAGGGGCTATCTTAATCTTTATCTTTGCGCTCAGCGGTGCTATGGAATCTTATACATTAAGTAAGAGCCAAAAAGAAATTTCCGCTCTTCTTGACTTACAACCCGAAGAAGCATTACGCATTTCCAACGGAACGGAGGAACGTGTTCCTGTTGGAGAGTTACAAATTAACGACATTATTTTAATTAAACCAGGTGAACGTGTTCCCGCTGACGGTACGATTCATAACGGTGAAACAAATATTGATGAAGCAGCAATCACGGGAGAACCTATTCCAAATGAGAAAAGACATGGCGATGAAGTATTTGCAGGTACTGTAAATTTACGTGGTGCTATCGAAGTTAAAATTACGAAGCCAAGCGATCAAACATTATTCCAAAAAATTATCCGTCTCGTCCAAAGTGCACAAAGTGAAAAATCACCATCACAACTATTCATCGAAAAGTTTGAAGGAACATACGTAAAAGGTGTACTACTCGTTGTTGCGCTTATGATGTTCGTTCCTCATTTCTTACTTGACTGGAGCTGGAATGAAACGTTTTATCGCGCTATGATCTTACTTGTAGTCGCATCTCCTTGTGCACTCGTTGCTGCCATTACACCAGCAACGTTATCTGCAATTTCTAACGGAGCAAGAAATGGAATTCTCTTTAAAGGTGGCATACATTTAGAACGCCTCGCTTCAGTAAAAGCAATCGCCTTTGATAAAACAGGAACATTAACAGAAGGAAAACCTACCGTAACAGATGTATATGTTCGAGAAAATATGACAGAAAAAGAAGTACTTTCTATTACAGCATCCATTGAAAGTCACTCTACACATCCTTTGGCTGCATCTATTGTTAAATATGCACAACATGCGTACGACATTACATTAAAAAAACCTGAAAAGGTTGAAGATGTAACTGGTTTTGGGCTAAAAGGAATATTCGAAAACAACGCTTATAAAATAGGTAAAGCTGATTTTATCGGTGAAGAAACAAAAACATTTCATAATGGTATTTCTGCCTCACTTGAAAAGGAAGGTAAAACTGTCGTTTATATTAGTGATGAGGGAGGCATTCTTGGACTTATCGCTTTAAAAGATACGCTTCGCCAAGAAACAATAGCTGCTATTCGTGAATTACAAAGCATTGGTGTCGAAGCAATTATGATTACTGGAGATAATGAAGAAACGGCAAAAGCAATTGCCTCTGAAAGTAATATAAAGGAATATTACGCATCATGTTTACCAGAAACAAAAGTTGAAACGATTAAAAAGTTAAAAGAAAAATACGGTACAGTAGCAATGGTCGGAGACGGTATAAATGATGCACCTGCACTAGCTACTGCTAGCATTGGTGTCGCAATGGGAGAAGGAACAGATGTAGCTTTAGAAACTGCGGATGTTGTACTGATGAAGAACGAACTATCTCGTCTTTCCCAAGCAATTCGTTTATCAAAACGAATGAACCGTATTGTGAAGCAAAACGTAATCTTTTCGCTAGCCGTTATTGCCATGCTAATTTGTTCAAACTTCTTGCAATTTTTAGCTCTTCCATTCGGTGTTATTGGCCATGAAGGAAGTACGATTCTTGTCATTTTGAATGGCTTACGATTATTAAAAGGCAGCAAATAAAACGGGTCCCTCATAGAGGACCCGTTTTTTTTAATGATAGCTATTATGACCGTTCGCACTGCTACTCGTTTTATGCTTTGGATGCGAACTGCTCTTTTGTTTATTATTACTTTTATTATTATGGTTCTTTTTATTATTACTCATGAAATATCCCCCCTGTTCCTTTTTATTATGGAACAAGAGCTCATTATTCATTACGGGAATTATTGTCACCGGTTCTATAATGGTGGAGTAAACCATTAATTTCACCGCCAAGTAAAATTACCCATCCAGTTAAGTAAAACCATAACATTAAAATAATGATACCACCGAGACCACCATATGTATTGGCGTAATTCGCAAACTTATCTACATAATAAGCAAATGAGTACGATACCACAATCCATCCTACAGTAGCAAATAACGCCCCTGAAATAACTTCTCTTCTTTTTAACTTTCGATCTGGGGCAAATGTATATAAGAAACTAAACAAAGCAAATAGCACGAAGAAACTCGCTACTAATCGTGTAATGCTCCACACGAAAGAAAAACTATCTGATAAACCGAGTGCTTTAAACACTGCTGCTCCAATAACTTGTCCGAATACCGGAACAATTAACGCAAAGACAATCATAAAAATAATAGCTAATGTAAACACAATTGATAACGCTCTTGTTGTAATAAAAGAACGTGTTTCCTTCACGTCATAAGCGCGGTTAAAAGCATTCATAACCGCATTAACACCATTTGAGGCAAACCATAACATGGATAATAAACCAAATGATAATAAACCACCATTTTGCTGGTTTACAACTTTATCTACATTTACCTCAATTAAGTTCATTGCATCATCTGGTACATAAACCTCTAATAAACTAAGCACATCCTCTGTTTGAATGGGAATAAATCCAAGAAGCGTAATTAAGAAAACGAGCCCAGGAAAAATTGCAAGCAAGAAGAAATAAGCGAGCTGTGCTGCCAAGCCCGCTACATCATCGCGCATCGTCCGGTCATATAAATCTTTACCAAACGAATAAGTACGATTTCTTCTCACCTTTTCTAAAATTTTTCTCATATATGTTTAAACGCTTTTCTTCTCTTCTTTATCTTGCTTTAACTCAATGTACGCTTCAGTTTTTTTTTCCACTGCATTTGAGTCTTTCATAAATAATTCACGCGCTTCTTTCATACCACCATCTTCAGCAACTACTGGCTCTTCTTCTGCTTTCAGCTCATCTACCTTTGGAGATACAGCTTGAATTTCAATCGTTTCTGGCTTTTCTTCTGGCTCAACTTTTTTCTTACTAAAAATTTCTTTCGTTTCTTTTAACGTCTCTACAACAGATGGCGTTAATTTTTTAATTTCTGCTACTTTCGCTTTTACCACATTGAAATCAGCAAGTTCGCGTCCTTTATCTGTAACAGTTTGCACTTTTTCTTTGATCTTTGCATTTTCACCAATTTCAATCATCTTTGTTTTTGCTTTTTCTGCTGTATTTTTTACTTTTTCACGGTTTTCTTTCTTTAACATGGATACAGCTACACCTGCCGCTACACCAATCGCAATGTTTCGAGCAATATTATTTTTCTTTGCCATATTCCTTCACCCTTTCATTTCTTATGTTAGAAAGTATTTCTTTCTAAGCTTCCTCATATTCCTTGTTCATTTCGAATGAAAGCTAATAGCTTTGCACACCCTTCTGTTACAAGGTCATATACTTCTTGGAAATTCCCTGTATAGTAAGGGTCAGGAACGTCTGTCCAGCCACCGTCTGGAACAAAGTCGGACAGCCTACCAATATAGCCTCCAGTTTTACCTAAACTTTTTAAATCTGCTATATTCTTGTTGTCCATGGCAATAATATAATCAAACTTTGTTAAGTCTTCTTTTTCTACTTGCCTTGCTTTAATTCCTTCAAAAGTGACTGCATTTTCTTTTAAAATTTTTTGTGTTCCTTTATGTGGCGGATGGCCAACATGCCAATCTCCAGTTCCTGCAGAATCAATGACAATTTTCTCTTCAAGTCCCTCTTTTACGACAAGATTTCGAAAAATCGCTTCTGCCATCGGAGAACGGCAAATGTTCCCAAGACAAACAAACAATACTTGAACCATACTTTTGTTTCTTCCCTTCTTGGTGCATTTCTTAATATATACTTATAGTATAAACAACCAATTATTAAATATAAAGGAAATCCCTACTAATTTAATGGGATTGAAAAGATTCATTAACGAAAATGATAAAAAATGTTAAGATAGCCTTATGTTATTTTAAAGGGGGACACTTCGGTGGATTTATCCGTAAAGTCAGAAGAAAACGTTGAATATATGGTCGAAGCTATTAAAGAAAAATTACGTATGGTTAATGCTGGAGCGATGAGAGCTGCTAGTTTTAACGAAGAAATGTACGAAGATTTACGTGACATTTATGATCATGTTATGAAACGTGAAACATTCAGCATTAGTGAAATGCAAGCTATTACAGAAGAATTAGGTACATTAATTAAAAAGTAAAAAAGCCTCTCTTATATGAGGCTCTTTTTTATTTCCAACAAATTCATGACAACTCATCTCTTTCCCTCAACCAACTGTAAAATATTGTACAATAGAAGTAGAACCTCATCTTAGATTTTTTCTCCATACATACTACTCACAAATAATAGCAACACTACCATTGCTAACTGTTTTTACTGGAGGTGCTTACTTATGAGCAATTGGTACAGTAAGACGAAAGATCAAACATTAATTGACCTAGAAACAAACGAACAACACGGTTTAACAGATGAAATTGTAAGTGAACGTTTAAAGCAATACGGTTCTAATGAATTAGCTACAAAACAAAAACGCACTTTATGGCAGCGTATTTTCGCCCAAATTAATGACGTCCTCGTATATGTCCTTATTATTGCTGCCCTTATTTCTGCCTTTGTAGGTGAATGGGCGGATGCCAGTATTATCGCGCTTGTTGTAGTTTTAAATGCTGTTATCGGTGTTGTCCAAGAATCTAAAGCAGAACAAGCTTTAGAGGCACTAAAAAAGATGGCAACACCTAAAGCTATCGTCAAGAGACATGGTGAACTAAAAGAAATTCCATCTGAACACGTCGTTCCAGGGGATATCGTTATGCTCGATGCCGGACGATATATCCCATGCGATTTACGCCTTATTGAAACCGCAAATTTAAAAGTTGAAGAATCTGCTCTAACTGGTGAATCTGTCCCTGTTGATAAAGATGCAATCTACCACCCTTCCATGCAAAGTGATGAACAAGTACCACTCGGCGATCAAAAAAACATGGCCTTTATGTCTACTCTTGTAACATACGGAAGAGGCGTCGGTGTTGCTGTTGAAACTGGAATGAACTCACAAATTGGTAAGATTGCTACCCTTTTACATGAAGCAGACGATGATATGACACCACTTCAAAAAAGCTTAGCACAAGTCGGAAAATATTTAGGCTTTGTCGCTGTAGCTATTTGTATCATTATGTTCCTCATCGGTTTTTTACAAGGGCGGGATACGTTAGAAATGTTTATGACTGCTATTAGTTTAGCCGTTGCAGCTATTCCAGAAGGCTTGCCAGCTATCGTTTCCATCGTTCTTGCAATTGGTGTGCAACGTATGATTAAACAAAACGTTATCATTCGCAAACTACCAGCTGTTGAGGCCCTCGGTTCTGTCACAATTATTTGTTCAGATAAAACAGGTACGTTAACGCAAAATAAAATGACCGTTACTCACTTTTATAGTGATAACACATACGATCGCTTAGAAAGTTTAAATGTAAATAATGATGTGCAACGTCTATTGTTAGAAAATATGGTGCTATGTAATGATGCATCTTATAATAAAGAATCACAAACGGGAGACCCGACTGAAATTGCACTTCTCGTTGCTGGAACCACTTTTAACATGCAAAAAGATTATTTAGAAAAAATACATGAACGTGTTAACGAAGTACCTTTCGATTCAGATCGTAAAATGATGTCAACCGTGCATACATACGATGAAAGCTACTATAGCATGACGAAAGGCGCTATCGATAAGCTCTTACCTCAATGTACCCATATTTTTAAAAACGGCAAAATCGAGATTTTAACTGATTCTGATAAAAATCAAATATTAGAAGCTTCCGGAGCAATGTCTCAAGAAGCTTTAAGAGTACTTTCATTCGCATTTAAACAATACAATTCAAACGATATGGATATAAATCATCTTGAAGAAAATCTTATCTTTATTGGTCTTGTCGGTATGATTGATCCACCACGAACTGAAGTGAAAGATTCAATTAAAGAATGTAAAAAAGCCGGTATTCGCACAGTTATGATTACCGGTGACCATAAAGATACCGCCTTTGCAATTGCCAAAGAACTTGGCATTGCTGAAGAAATATCGGAAATTATGATTGGAACTGAATTAGATAACATTTCTGATACAGAACTAGCTAGCAAAATTAATCATTTAAATGTATTCGCTAGAGTCTCTCCAGAGCATAAAGTGAAAATTGTAAAGGCATTACGCGCGAAAGGAAATATCGTTTCTATGACTGGTGATGGTGTCAATGATGCACCATCTTTAAAGCAAGCTGATGTTGGCGTAGCGATGGGCATTACAGGAACAGACGTTGCAAAAGGGGCAGCAGATGTCGTGTTAACAGATGATAATTTCTCATCTATTGTGAAGGCTGTTGAGGAAGGTAGAAATATTTATCGTAACATAAAAAAATCAATCCTCTTCCTACTCTCTTGTAACTTCGGAGAAATTATCGCTTTATTTTTAGCCATTTTACTTGGCTGGGCAACACCTCTACGACCTATTCACATTTTGTGGGTGAATTTAATTACAGATACACTTCCTGCATTATCACTTGGGGTTGATCCTGAAGATCCAGATGTGATGAAGGAAAAACCACGACATGCGAAAGAAAGTTTATTTAGTGGTAGCATTCCTTTTCTGATTTTCAATGGGGTTATCATTGGACTGTTAACGCTAATAGCTTTTATCGCCGGAGCAAAATTCTATACTGGAGATACAAATTTATTCCCTCTTTTCCCAGAACGAATTGATGACGATGCTCTATTACACGCTCAAACGATGGCATTTGTCGTTCTTAGTTTTTCTCAGCTCGTTCATTCATTTAACTTGCGTTCAAGAACGAAATCAATTTTTTCAATTGGGATCTTTACCAATAAATATTTAGTCTTCTCCCTTCTTATCGGTGTTCTTATGCAAGTTTGTATCATCTCCATCCCGCCCCTTGCAAATATATTCGGTGTACATGCATTAACGATGCGAGATTGGGGATTTGTTCTCTTATTAAGTATCATTCCACTTATTGTGAATGAGATTATTAAATTAGTGAAGAGAAACTAAAAGGCAATGAGGACTATTCCTCATTGCCTTTTCATTTACCCTACTATTTTCCGTGCAGTAAAACTCCCACCTCAAAATTCAGTTTGAGCAAAGAAGTTAGGTGGTAGATTAACTGCCCCTAAATGTCCAATTGGTGAAGGCTAATAATCGGTGGGGATGAACAAAACCCCACTGATTAAAGTTTCACTTTATCCTTGTAATTCTTTTTTAATGTTTTCAGTTAATGTAGCCATACGCTTGCGGCTTTCTTCACGCTCACGTTTGTTTTGTTCTTCAATTTGTTGTGTTTCTTGCATACCTCTTGAAATAATGTTCCAAGTTTCCTCAAGTGTTTCCATCTTAATACTAGAAGAACCTGATAATCTCGCTACTTCTACACTTTGCGTTGCGATATTTTGTGCATTTTTCTTAAGTAATTCATTTGTACGGCGATCCAGTTCAGCCATAGAATCTGCAACAAGCTTTTGACGCTTCGCATTTACCGCTTGAATGATACCATTTTTAAAGATCGGAATCGTTGTAATAAATGCTGTATTAATTTTACCAATTAATTTATTATTACCACGTTGAATCATACGAATTTGTGGTGCTGTAAGTAGTGCAACCATACGCGCTTTTTCTAAATCATCAATACGTTGCTCTAAAATTTCAACCGAGTTTTTAAGCGACTCTAATTCAATACCTGCTAATTGATCATTATTACGCACACGCTCTTCATACATCGGAACTAATTCTGTATTTAAACGCTCTAATAGCATTTCTCCTGCTACTACATACTTCTCTAAGTCTAAATAATATTTTAAGTTTTGCTCATACAAGCCATCTAACGTACCAATTGATTTTTTCATCTCATCTTGGTACTTCGTAATTTCCACATACACTTTATCAATTTCACGGCCCATCGTTTGATACTTGCTAAAGATTTGTTCAATCATTTTATCCGCTTTTTTGAACATACGTGAGAAGAAACCACTTTTCTCTTCCGCAAAGTCTTTGCTATCAAATCTGTCCATAATTTTACCAAGCTGTTTTAATAATTCACCAGAATCTTCTATCTTTGATAATGACATTGTATGTAAAATTTGATCAGCAAAACGTGAAATTTCCATAGAAGGTTCTTTTCCAAGTTCAATTAATTCTAATTGATCTTTAATATCTACCGCATTATAAATACGTTGTACATCCGCATCTTGTCTAAGTTGCAAGCGAACATCTTGTGCTGTTTGCTCATTTAATTCTGTTTTCGGATCTAGTACGACTGGGTTATTCATATGGTATTCTCCCTTTCCTTATAAAAATGGACGAAATAGTCCTTTTATTGTTTGTGATAAATTTTTATAGGCTGATGAACCATGAAACTCAAGATCGAAATTAACCTCTTCAAGCCAATGGGAATCAAATGCCCCCGCTTCAATATACGGTTCAATATCGTTTCTTCCCGTTGGATTGAAATGGAATACATCTACTCCAATTTGATTTAAAAATAGTAATAAAACAGCATCAGAACGAGTTAACTCTCCACTCTTCTCATTATTAAATATAACAATTTTCGGCACATCTTGTGAATAATCAAATTTCTCAAGCTGTTCTAAAATATTCGGTGGTATTTGAGAAAGTTGCGCGAAAACATATAGCGCTACATCTTGTTTTGTCTCTTTCGCAATTGGTTTGCACATTTCACTTTCACACGTATGGATAATCGCTTCTGCAATCCCATGTTGTAAACCTTCCGGTAAACGCTTATGCGGCCACCAATGGCTATTCATAATTAGATCAGGATGTAATTTCCCCCCACGGTCTAATGCATCTCGATAATGATATTGGAAGTTTGCTTTTTGCTCTTTCGTAAATGGGAATGTATTAACTAGTATACTGTTATCAAATGATGTAACAGCCTTTAATCGTTGAAAATACTCTTTATCATTCTTTGAAACGCCTGATATTTTCGCAAATAAAGAAGGGATATAAATATGTTTATTTTCAACAAAGAATGTCGGGCGTACAAACGCCTTTTCTTTCGTAATTAAAAAGAGCTCATCATATGTTGTTTTTAGTGTACGAGCTACAGGCGTATAGGAACGGAATTGCCACGGCTTGTACAGCAGTGAATTATCGTGGTGAAGTACTTGCTCAATTTCTTTTGAAGCTTGATACGCTACTGTTGCCACACGCTCGCGGCGGCGATCTGGAAATGGTTCAAGAGAAATACGGCCTGGATGAGACACAATAAAGGTCCTTCCCTCTTCATCAACATTCTCAAATCCATCTTTTCCTTCTGGGTGATAATAAAGCACATCACAACCGAGCATAATAAGAAAGTATAAGAAATATATACGGCTTTCCTGTGCATCACCATACCAAACGATACGCGGCATCTGTTTCTTATAATTAATCGTAGAAAACCACTTCGCTACATAATTTTCGCTTAGTTTAATTATGTCGATTAAGAAACGACGGAAGCCTTCTGTCTTTAACGACTGATTATGTTGTTTCTCATATAATTTCAATAGTGAAATAAACGTCGTATGTATGTAATGCTGTAAATCAGGATTGTCTACTTTCGGTAAAAGTTGTTTCCCAGATAAGTGTGCAACTAACCTATTTACTGTCAGACCATTTGGTGCTTCTTGATGTAATCCGAACACTTCTTGAATATGACGAAGCTTTTCCGAATCAATCACTTTGTTTAAATTTTGTTCGTGTAAAACTTCGATTCCTTTCGCTTCACTATAATCAAACAGTTCATTAAAATATTCATCTACATCATTAGGAACGCCAAGGATTCGACATGCTATATAACTAAATTTCATCTCATTCTCTGTCAGTTCATATTGTGGACGTTTTTCTAAAAGCGTTTCAAATTGCTTTAAATCTGATTCATCTTTTAATGCATATGGTTGAAGTGTAAAACGTGAAAACACAACAGTTCACCTCCAAAAACAGTTACGTTTTTTCTAAGTCCTTCTTCTATTATAAACTATTTTTTGTTATAAAAAATGGGCGCTCGCAAAACGAGCAAACCCATTTCAATTATTTATTATCTTCTTTAGTAGCTGCAACTTCTTCTTTAGCTTGTCCAGAATTCTTCATGTAGTGAATTATAAATGTTGCTCCAAATGCTACAACTAAAATAATAAAGAATAGTGTATGACTAATCTCAATCTCGATTAAAGACAGTAACATTTTCGATGCAATAATTAAGATTAAAATGTATGCTGTCGTTTCAAGCTCTGGAATACGCTCTAATAATTTCAAGAATACACCGGCAATACCACGCATCATTAAAATACCTAGCATTCCGCCTAATAATAAAATCCAAACTTCATTAGATACACCAAATGCAGCAAGTACACTATCTACAGAGAATGCGATATCCATTAATTCGACCATTGCAACTGTTCCCCAGAAGACACCGAACATTCTGAAGAAAATACTGTTTTGGTTCATACCATGAGCTTCCTCTTCTTCACCTGCACCTTTACGCTTATCAATAAAGTATTTTACTGATAACCAAGCAAGGTAAAGTGCACCAAGAAGTTTTACCCACCATAATTTAATCAAGAACATTCCGATTCCAATTGCAATAAAGCGGAATATATAAGCTCCAATAAGTCCATAGAATAATGCTTTTTTACGTTTCTCTTCAGGAAGGTGTTTTACCATTACCGCTAACACAAGTGCGTTATCAGCAGATAACAACCCTTCAAGTACAACAAGTGTACCAATTAATCCCCAAGATACTGGATCTTGCAACACTTTAATCCACATGTCCAAGTCGAAAAACTGAGCATACGTATCAAGGATTCCTTGCAAAATACTCATCTTACCTTTATCCCCTATTCTTTGCTAGATTTATAGAAAGGTCAAAAAAAGGAAACGAATATCGTTTCCTTTCTATGCATCCAAGCCATACGCTCTTACAAGCGCACCTAAACCACCTTGGAATCCACTTCCTACTGCATTAAACTTCCACTGTCCATTATGACGGTATAATTCACAAAAGACAACTGCTGTTTCGATAGAGAAGTCTTCCCCTAAATCAAAACGAAGAACTTCTTCGTTCGTCTCTTCATTCGCTAAACGAACGAATGCGTTTCCTACTTGTCCAAAGTTTTGATTACGGCCTTCCGCATCATAAATTGTAACTGTAATAGCAATTTTATGAACGTCTGCTGGAACCTTTTTCAAATCTACAACAAGTTGCTCATCGTCGCCTTCGCCTTCACCTGTTCTGTTATCGCCAGTATGTAAAACTGATCCACAAGGAGACTTTAAATTATTATAGAAGATAAAATCAGTTTCCTTCGTACATTTCCCGTTCGCATCTAATAAAAAAGCAGATGCATCTAAATCGAAATCGTCTCCGCCATCATAAGATTTAATATCCCATCCAAGACCAATTACTGCTTTTGTTAAACCAGGACTCGTCTTACCTAAATCAATCTTCTGTCCTTTTTGTAACTGAATAGCCATTTATATTCACCTCTATATTTTTATCTTTAAAAATATACCCATCAGTAAACATGCATTTCACCAATGGATATATAAATTGAATCTATTACTCTACATCTAAACCAAAGTTATTACATAGAGACGTTAACCCACCTTGGAATCCACTTCCGATTGCATTGAACTTCCAATCACCTGCATGGCGGTATAATTCACCTACTACTACCGCTGTTTCAATAGAGAAATCTTCTCCTAAATCGTAACGAATTAACTCTGCATTCTTTTCTTCATCGAGAATACGTACGAATGAGTTAGAAACTTGACCAAAGTTTTGGCTGCGGCCTTCTCCATCATAAATTGTAATTGTGAAACAAATACGTTCGATGTGAGCAGGAACATTTTTTAAATCGATTTTAATCGCTTCATCATCGCCTTCGCCTTCACCAGTTCGGTTATCTCCTAAATGCTCTACAGCACCATTCGCACCTTTGGGATTATTATAGAAAACGAAATCTTCTGCTCCTGAAACTTTACCGTTCGCACCTACTAAAAAGATACTAACATCTAAATCGAAATCAGCTTGTCCATCATAACGATTTGTATCCCAGCCAAGCCCTACAAGTACCTTTGATAAACCTGGATTTGTTTTTGTTAAATCTACCTTTTGTCCCTTTTTTAAAGAAATAGATGCCATTTAAAAATTCCTCCTTAGTTTATCCTATTGATAACGTGATACAATCTCACTTAAGTTTTTATCTTGCGTGCCTTCTCCAACTGCTGAAAACTTCCACTCATTTTCGTAGCGATACATTTCTCCTGCAATTAAAGTTGTTTTACTAGCATAGTTTTCTGATAAATTATAACGTGCTAATTCCTCACCTGTATGAGGATTTTGAATACGAATATAAGCGTTACGAATCATACCAAAGTCTTGACGTCTGTTTACACAGTCATAAATATTTACAACGAATACTAAACGGTTAATACGACTTGGGACTTTATGTAATTCTACAAAGATTGTTTCATCGTCACCTTCGCCTTCACCTGTTAAATTATCTCCTGAATGAATAATACTACCACAAGTAGAAAGTTTGTTTCCGAAGTAAACTAAATCATTTTTGTTTAAAAAACGATCTCCTTCTAACATAACAACAGATGCATCACAATCTATATTTGGTTTACTTCCAAATAATGAAGACAGAAATCCACCTGATTGCCCAATTGGATCCCAGCCTAAGCCAACCTGTAGTTTTGCTACTTTTGGTTGTCCTTTCGTTAAATCGATCTTTTGACCTTTTTCTAAAATAATAGGCATGAAGTTTCTCCCTTTCTACAAAGCATTTTCCATATCGGAAAATATTGTATTCTTCTCTTATATTGTAGCATTATTTACCTATTGATAAAAAGGATAAATTCTCAGTTATATGAAAACATTCATATAATTTACTTATGATGATGTAATAAGTGGTAAATAGCACCAATCATTCCTGCACAATTACCGTTTTGTGCAAGTTCAATCTCACAATTATTATAAATCTCTTGATTTAAGTATTTACTGACCTCTTCTTTTACTTCTTTTAAAAACTCATTTCCTCTATCGGTAATTCCTCCCCCAATAATAATTGTTTCTGGATTAAAAATATAAGCAAGATTACTAATTCCGATTGCCAAATGTTTAAAGAAAATCCCAACTGCTTGAGCAACTTCTCTATCTCCTTTATCATACAACTCAAAAATTGTTCTCCCATTCCACTCGCCTTTGCCTTTATATTTTCTTACAAGCCGAATTAATCCTGAAATCGAAGCAACCTCTTCAAACGTTTTTCCTTCTATTAGCATATTCCCCCATTCACCAGCACTAAATGAATGTCCTCGGTACAATTCTCCATCTATAAAAATTGCTCCCCCAACTCCTGTTCCAATGGTGAGCATAATAAAGTTCTCTTTCTCTCTTACACTACCATTCCACTTTTCTCCAAACGCTGCACAATTCACATCATTGTCAATCGATACTGGAACTTTTAATATCTCTTGCAATCTATCAATAATAGGAATAGTACTATATCCCGGAATATGATCCGCGCCTCCCGTCACAATTCCCTTATTAATATCAACAATTCCCGCAGTGCTAATACCAATTCCGGCAATAGTATGTTCATTCATTAATTTTTTTGATAAAAGAATGAGTTTTTGAATAATTTGTTCTCCGCCTAAGTGAATTTCTGTTGCAACTGTTTTACGCTTTAATACTCTCCCTGCTTCTGAAATAATGCCATACTTAATTTGCGTACCGCCAATATCAAACGCTATATACTCTTTCATCTACTGCCACTTCCTCTACCGTTATGAATGTAAATTCTCCACCTATTTGTAGGAAATCTACATTAACTCTTTTCTGCTTTGACAAATATACCACCTTTTTCTATATATAGTTTTTTTTGCATAAAACTCTTTTTCCTAAGAAATATTACAAAGGGATGTATTTTAGATGGAACATTCATTTCTTAGGAGGAAAACCATGACGAAAATCTTCATTTTAGCATCAACACTCTCTCTATCTTTTTTTAGCGGTTTAAATATCGGTAATGCTGCAACTGAAAACTTCCAACCATTAACAAACGCTATTGTACAAAATAGCAATCATTTTGCAGAAGGAAACTCAAAGGATAATAATAAACCTCCAGGAAATAACGGTTCTCAGGACGATAGTGGTTCCGGTGGCAGCGGCTCTGGTGAAAACGGTTCTGGTGAAAACGGTTCTGGTGAAAACGGTTCTGGTGAAAACGGTTCTGGTGAAAACGGTTCTGGTGAAAACGGTTCTGGTGGCGATGGCTCTGGCGGCAATGGTTCCGGCGGTAACGGTTCTGATGGCAGTGGCTCTGGCGGCAATGGTTCCGGCGATAACGGTTCTGGTGGCAACGGTTCTAGCGGCAGTGGTTCTGGTGGCGATGGCGGCAACGGTTCCGGTGGCAGTGGTTCTGGCGGTAACGGTTCTGGTGGCAATGACTCTGGTGGCAGTGGTTCTGGCGGTAACGGTTCTGGTGGCAACGGTTCTAGCGGCAGTGGTTCTGGCGGCAACGGTTCCGGCGGTAATGGTTCCGGTGGCAGTGGTTCTGGTGGCAATGACTCTGGTGGCAGTGGTTCCGGCGATAACGGTTCTGGTGGCGATGGCTCTGGTAGCAACGGCTCTGGTGGCAGCGGTTCTGGCGGTAACGGTTCTGGTGGTAACCGTTCTGGTAGCAACGGCTCTGGTGGCAGCGGTTCTGGCGGTAACGGTTCTGGTGGTAACCGTTCTGGTGGCGATGGTTCTGGTGGCAGTGGCTCACACGGCGGTAATGGCTCTCAAGGTGGCAATCGTGTTAAAGGCGATAGCAATTCTCAGGAGGGCAACGGTTCTCAAGGGGGTAATGTAAAAGATAATACGAAAAAACAAGGTGATAAATTACCGAATACCGCAACGCATTACCCTATATCTATTTTAATGGGTCTTTCAACATTCCTAATTGGTATGTTACTGTTTATTCGTCGTAAAAACGTAAAATAAGAGCAACATACTTCCATCTAAAGAATACATGAAATACTTTATAAAACTAAAAAGGACTTTGGATTGCATTTTATTATGCAGCCCAAAGTCCTTTTTATCACCTATCAGAAAAAGTATTAATACGCTTTTCCCCAATACACCATTTGTTTAGCTTCTTTACCACAACAAATACATTCATCAGCTAAATGCTCTTGCTCAAAAGGCATACAACGTGAAGATACTCCAACTTCTTCTTTTAGTTTTTCTTCACAAGCTAATTCCCCGCACCACATTGCCTTAATAAAGCCTTGCTTTTCGTCAGCTATTTTTTTCATCTCTTCGAAATTTGTCGCAACATACGTATTCTCATCGCGAAATGCTTTTGCTTTATCAAATAAAGCAATATGAATTTCTTCAAGTAATGCTGGAATACGTTCTTCTAATTGATCCATTGGTACAAACTCTTTTTCCTTCGTGTCTCTTCTTACAAGTACAACTTGATTCTTTTCAATATCTTTAGGGCCAACTTCTAATCGAATTGGAATCCCCTTCATTTCATACTCATTAAATTTCCAGCCTGGTGTTTTATTACTAGCATCTATTTTTACTCGTGCAACCTTTTGAATATGTCCTTGTAACTCTGTTGCTTTTGCTAAAACTCCTTCTTTATGCTGAGCAATCGGTACAATAACAACTTGCACTGGAGCGACTTTTGGTGGCATTACAAGTCCATTATTATCACTATGAACCATTATTAGCCCGCCTATCATTCTTGTTGATACACCCCAAGATGTTTGGTGCACATATTGCCACTTACCGTTACGATCTAAAAACTTAATATCAAATGCTTCAGAGAAATTCGTTCCAAAGTTATGAGAGGTTCCTGTTTGAAGCGCTTTTCCATCATGCATTAAACTTTCAATTGTATAAGTTGCCTTTGCTCCAGCAAACTTCTCCTTTTCTGTTTTTTGCCCTTTAATAACTGGTATCGCTAAATAATCCTCACAAAAAGAAGCATATAAGTTTAAAATATTTAATGTTTCAGTCTGCGATTCTTCTGCCGTTTCATGGATTGTATGACCCTCTTGCCATAAAAATTCAGTCGTACGAAGGAATGGCCTAGTTGTCTTCTCCCAACGAACTACTGAACACCACTGATTATATAACTTTGGCAAATCATTATAGGATTGCACAATTTTTGAAAAGTGCTCACAGAATAAAGTTTCAGATGTAGGACGTACACAAAGTCTTTCCGCTAACTTTTCATCTCCACCATGCGTAACCCATGCTACTTCAGGAGCAAATCCTTCAACATGATCCTTCTCTTTTTGCAATAAACTCTCTGGGATAAACATTGGCATATATACATTTTCATGGCCAGTTCCTTTTAACTTCTCATCTATCACCTTCTGCATATTCTCCCATAAGGCATAGCCATACGGACGTAAAATCATGCACCCTTTTACACTTGAATAATCAACAAGTTCGGCTTTTTTTACAATATCGGTATACCACTGCGCAAAGTCCTCTTCCATCTTCGTAATGGCTTGCACTTGTTCTTTTGCCATAGTCAGTCTTCCTCCTTCTAGAAAATACAAAAAAGCCCGCGTCCCTAAATAGGGACCGAGCTTTGCCGGCGTTACCACCCTGATTCATGCACAAAAATTGCGCATGCTCTCTTTTTGATAACGGGAAATTCCCGCTGCATATGCAGAACTCAAAGGCAGGTTCCATATTGCCTTTTTAAGAATCTTTCACCCTAACGGATTCTCTCTCTGCTAAAAAGGTTGAACATGTACTAGTCCTTTTTCATCGTTATAACGAAATAAATTTGTTGATTATCATAATACAAATTCTTTTTTAAAACAATAGCTAATTTTCTTATTTTTATATATCCTTTTCATTTTTTGCAGTTTTATACGTAGCTTTTCCGCGTAATTTTCACAAGTTGATGTGCAATCATACCGATAAGTGTACCAAGTAGGACAAAGAAACCAATAAATCCATATCCCATTCCTTCCCACCCACCAATAACCATCATTGTAACGGGAAAGGACGCTAAGCAAAGAAGTATTAAACTAAGTGCAAATATAATATCAAACTGTTTGTCTGGAAACCGTTTCTTTAGTAAATATGAAATAGCAAATACAAGGATAATCGTGATTCCGCCAATGATGTAAAAAATACCAAATCCCTCTAACCAATCCATAGTGTTCCCTCCCTCCATAGATTCCCTTATACTTAATTATATGTTTAATTTTTCTGAAAATAAACAATAAACTTTCACCTAAAAATATATATTTATTACTAGGTGTTAATAGTAATATATAATAATAGGTTTTATATAATCAGGAGGGAACTTTATGGATAAAGCATTAACAAACCACGTCATCATTTTATCATTCGACTGTTTATCAGCTTTAGATTTTCCTATACTACAAAAACTACCTCATTTCCAATCTCTAATAAAAAAGGGCACGGTTGTCGAAAAAGTAGAACCAATTTATCCTTCTGTAACATATCCAAGCCACTCAACAATCGTAACTGGTAATTACCCTAACAAGCACGGTGTTGTTAGCAATACGTTACTTCAACCAGGGCGTGAATCACCTGATTGGCATTGGTACCGAAAATCAATAAAAGGAACAACATTGTATGATGAAGCGCGCAAAGCAAATTTAACGACAGCTGCCCTTCTATGGCCTGTTACTGGAAGAGCGAACATCGATTACAATTTACCAGAAATTTTCCCCAATAGACCTTGGCAAAATCAAGTGTTAGTTTCCTTATTTAGCGGTAGCCCACTATACCAATTAGATTTAAATCGTCGTTTCGGCCATATAAGAAATGGTTTATCACAACCAGAGCTGGATGATTTCGTCCTCGCCTCTGCTGTGCATACAATCCAGACGAAAAAGCCTAATGTCATGTTCGTACATTTCACCGATCTAGACACACAAAGACACTATCACGGCTTTGAATCTAACGAAACAACAGCTGCTATCCAGAGACACGACGAACGTCTAGGGAAAATTATTCAAGCACTAAAAGAAAGTAACCTATACGAAGAAAGTACAATTATTGCCCTTGGTGATCATAGCGCTTTAAGTGAAAACAAATCCATCCAATTAAATGTGCTATTCCATCAAAGAGGACTTATATCTCTTAATAAAAAAGGAAAATTAGTAGACTGGAAAGCCTATTGCCAAAGTTGCGACGGCTCTGCCTATGTATATGTAAAGGACAAAAATGATACGGATACAATCCGGGAGGTACAACTACTCCTTGAAGAACTACTTCAAAATAAACAAAACGGAATTGAATTTATACTTCATGATGAAGCTGCCAAAGACTGCGGTGCAGACGGTAATTGTTTATTCATGTTAGAAGCACGAGAAGGGTATTATTTCACTGAAAACTATACAGGAGATTTTATAAAAGAAATTACTGAAAAAGATGTTACGCCTAGTAAAAAATATACATTTGGTACGCATGGATACTCTCCAACAAAACCTAACTATGAAACAATTTTTATCGCTGCTGGGAAAGGAATAAAAAGTGGCTTTACCGTCCCGTATATGAGACTTATTGATGAAGGTCCAACTATCGCTAGACTACTCGGTTTACACTTAGGTGAAACAGACGGAGCAATTGTAGAGGATTTACTCCAATTGTAAAGAACTGTGTATATATGTAAAAGTTATGTAAAATTCATCACTGTTTCTCTTTTTATAATTTTTATTTTTGTACACTGTTAGTAAAACAAATTTAAGGGGGAACATTATATGAAAAAAATGTCCAGACAAGAAAAAAGCTGGATATTATACGATTGGGCGAACTCTGTATACTCGCTCGTCATTACAACTGCATTATTTCCAATTTACTTTAAAGCAGCTGCAAAAGAAGCTGGACTATCTGGGGCAACTTCAACAGCATATTGGGGATATGCAAACTCATTCGCAACACTTTTAATTTCTATACTTGCTCCTATTCTTGGCACAGTTGCTGATTATAAAGGATTTAAAAAACGTTTTTTCACATTCTTCTTTGGACTCGGTATCGTATTTACAAGTATGTTAGCAGTCGTTCCAACCTCTCAGTGGTACTTATTGCTAGGGTGCTATATGCTCGCCTTAATCGGCTTTGCTGGAGCAAACATTTTCTATGATGCATTTTTAGTAGACGTCACTTCTGAAGATAGAATGGACCGAATTTCTACAAGAGGATTTGCATTAGGTTATATCGGGAGTACAATTCCTTTTATCGGTTGTATCGCTCTTATTATTCTTTCTCAAAAAGGAACTATTCCCTTATCGGTCGGCATTGCTAGTCAAATTTCCTTTGCAATAACAGCTCTTTGGTGGGGGTTATTTACAATTCCAATGCTAAAAAACGTAGAGCAAACACACTATATTGAGCGTCATCCAAGACCTATTAGAATGAGCTTCAAACGTCTTGCTGATACTTTTAAAAATATTAAAGAATATAAAACTGTATTTATGTTTCTAATCGCTTACTTTTTCTATATTGACGGAGTCGATACAATTATTACTATGTCTACCGCTTACGGAACCGATCTCGGTATTAGTGCAACGAATCTATTAATCATATTATTTGTAACACAAATTGTCGCTTGTCCATTTGCTTTACTATACGGAAAATTATCTGAAACATTTACTGGCAAAAAAATGCTATATGTCGGTATCATTATTTATATCATTATTTGCACATATGCTTATTTTTTAAAAACGACACTTGATTTTTGGATTTTAGCAATGTTAGTTGCTACATCTCAAGGTGGTATTCAAGCACTAAGTCGTTCATACTTTGCAAAACTAGTACCAAAAGAATCTGCTAATGAATTCTTCGGATTTTATAATATATTTGGGAAGTTTGCCGCAATTATGGGTCCGGTATTAGTCGGTGTTACAACGCAATTAACAGGAAAAACAAACGCTGGTGTTCTTAGTATTATTGTTCTATTTATTATCGGAGGATTCTTACTAACTAGAGTTCCAGAAAATAATACATCCGTTACACCACCTAGTCCAAAGACTAAAACGCTATAAGAAAAGATCCTCTTCTCATAAGAAGAGGATCTTTTTTATTTTTAAAGGTGCGCCTTATAATGAACGACTCTACTGCTTGTACAAAAATAATTTATCAACAGTTGTTCCTAATACTTCAGCTAAACAGAACGCTAACGCTAAGCTTGGATCATATTTATTATTCTCAATTGCATTTATCGTTTGTCTAGAAACCTTACATTTATCAGCTAATGCGCCTTGTGAAATATTATTTTCAGTGCGTAATTCATAGATTTGATTTTTCACACCATTGCTCCTAACCTGTAAAATCGTTTTTACAACATCAGTATATAATTGGCTCATATAGTTGTCAAAAGTTCCTCAAAGAAAAAAGGAGCAATATTGCTCCCTTACAATAGTTATTTTGAAGCTAATGAATTTGTTAGTGCCTCTTTGTTAGCGATATCTTCTTTCTTTATTTGCATACGTACAACTGGCCCTATCGCTAATAAAATAAGTGCCATCGCTATACAAAACACAGTAACTAGTGAAGTTAGTTCCTTTAATCCTCCAGCTAATGAAGTTCCAATTAGCATTGCCCCCATAAACAGTGGTAAAATCGTTCCATTTACTCTTCCAACCATATTTTCTGGTACAAGTTGAATCATAAGCGTACCGACAACAATATTAACACAAGCTAAACAAATACCTGTTCCAAATCTCATGAAACTAGTAATCCAAAATGATGTAGATAGCCCTTCTACTAAAAATGAAATGGCTAATATACCCATACCGAATACAAACATCTTTTTCGGATTCACTTTTGAAGCGAAAACTGCAGCAACAATACCACCGAGTAACATACCTATTCCGTCAGCTGCCGCTAAATATTGAACAGCTTCTTTTTCCATACCTAAACGTTCAATTACAAGGAATACTTCTAATGGATTCGTTAATCCAACAGCTAAACCCATAATTGTAAAAGTGATCGTAATCATACGTAAATTTTTCGTATGAAGAACATACTTCCAACCTTCTTTTATATCATTTTTTAATGAGTCTCTCGCCACCTGCTCTTTTTCAACCCATTTTGGTAAGAATGAAAGGGCGATAGCAGATAACAAAAATAAAATGATTAAGCTATATAGTGATGTAAATAAACCAAGTTGTGTATACACAAGCGATCCTACCACTGGTCCAAAAATCAGAAATAATGACTGTAATGTTTGGTTAAATGCAATCGCATTTGCTACCTCTCCTTCTTTTACATAGCGCTTAAATATACGCGAAGATGAGGGCTGAGAAAACTGACCTACAATCGCGGAAATGAGTGTTGCAAAAAATATAGCCTGCCAATAATCCAGCTTTAACAACAAGACAATTCCTATAATAGACAGTACACTTAATACATCTCCAGCGACCATTGTTCTTTTCGGATTCCAGCGATCAGCTAGCGCACCACCGATAAACGAGAAAATAAAAATAGGTGCATATTCCATAACTGATAACAACGAAACAGAAACTGGATCATTATTCGTTCGCTCCATTATAAAATACAAAAGAGCCATATTTCTGATCCAAATTGCAAATTGTTGTAAAATATCAGACGCCATAACGAGCATAAATGCTCGGTTTTTAAATAAAGCGTTCATTTTCATTCCCCTTTCATAAACCGACCGTTCGGTCTAATTTATTTTGTAAGAAAAGCAACTGACCTATTATTCAGCTGCCATTCCTTTTAACAATACATCTATTGCCTTTTTATAAATACGTTTCAGCTCTTTATAATCTAATTCGTAATAAAGCACTCCAAGTCCTGATAATAATCCGTTTACAATATACATAAGATCACGAGTATTATCTTCACGGAACTCTCCAGACTGTATACCTACTTCAATTAATTTCTCAAACATAACATATGATTCTCTAGTTAAAGCTAACAGTTCATCCAGAATCTCTTTACTTACAACTTGGCTCATAGAGAATTCCTCTATTGCATTTGAAATTGGTTGCTGTATGTCCTCTACATGATATTCCGCGAGACCATATAGTTTTTCAGTACTAGTGCTATACAACTTCTCTTTTTCATTCCATTTTTCAATCCAATCATACGTATGCTGTTTCACTACAAATAAAAATAATTCTTCTTTACTTTTAAAGTGATAATAAATACTTCCTTTACTTCGCTCTGTAATTTCACAAATCTCTTCCATAGATGTAGCTGCGTAGCCCTTCTGTGAAAATAGACTTTCTGCTTTATATGCAATTTCTTTCTTTATCTCTTCTGCGCTTCTCCTCATATTCACACCTCTTTAAACCGACCGTTCAGTCTAATAATAACAAATCAAAAACCTCTATCGCAAGAGGCTATATTCCTTATTTAAGAAAACGTACTTTCAAACCAAGTTCGAATCATATGTATGGTTCCAAATTTAAATGCTAATTTAACAAGAAATACGCCTCCCGCAGCTAATAAAAATAACACTACTTTCCCCTTATTTTTCACTTTCGGTTCCCTTTTCATTTCCATTCCCCTTAGTATGTTAAAATATTAAACAAATGTTTGTTTAACTATGTTTATGCATATGTAAGCCGACTAATCAAACGTTTGTTTAAAAAGAAATACGCCTATATAAGGCGCATTTTTATCAATCACCACCGCCACCACAGCTTCCTCCGCTATCTCCCCCAAAAGATCCTCCACAATCATGTGAGCCGCCATCATGCGAGCTATCATTATCAGATCCAGCAAAGAAAAATAATGGTGATGAGCTGTTAGATGAATTATGAATGTTATTTTGTTTTGTAAGATTTACCTTCTTTTTGTTCGATCGAACTGCTGTTACGATTGTTCCAACTACAACAAATAATAGTATGACAATAATAAATTCCATTTAAAAGCCTCCCTTATTCCTCGAATAATTGAATGGTTCTCTCTAGATTTTCAAGTGAAATGAAGCGTGATTCACGAAGAATTTCTTTTCCATTATGAAATAATAAAATTGTTGGCCCTGTAAATACTCCATATCGCCCCGCAATCTCTTGCATATCTTGTAGTAATATCTCTATTTTCTCTACGTAATCATAATTCTCTAATACGCAATTTACTTTTCTTAGCATAACATCACAAACACCACAATTTTCCGTTTTAATAAACAGAAGTACCAATTGTTGTTCTTCGATATAGGTCGCTAATTCTTCTATCGTTTTAAATGTAGTCATCTTATCCCTCTTAGCGTAATTTACGAAATACTTTGTCTTGATACATACGAAAAGCTGAACTATCTTTAATCTTTCTCTTTTCCATTACCTGCTGAAAACGAAGCGTTTTTGCTGTTAACTCTTCTTGTAATTCTTTTCTCTCTGCTTCATCATAACAGCAAGCAATTAGATCCTCTATTTTTAATATATCTTTTTGTAGTTCCATTTCTGGTGGAATCATTCCCGCATTTTTTAAAATTTTATAACTCATTCTAAGTTCTGGAGGTACCATTGAAAGATCTTCTAATTGTAGTGGTTTTCCTTTTCCCGGAAGATAATCAAGATCACCATTCCGTATTGCTTGTCGAATTTTTTCTTCAGCAATGTTCAAAAACACATCCACACTATTCCCTCCTTTACATATTTTTACTATTATTTTACATGATATTTCCTTATCTTTCTACGTCTTTAATAATTGGCTCCATACAATTTTTTCTCAAATTTATTTATAATGAGCTTTTTCCTCCCATACCGATTTTTCGTTTTCATATATAGTTTGTATTCAAGCCTTTTTGTATTGAGAAAGTCTTTTTCAATTTAATAAAGCGTTTACACTAAATCTTACATTTGTTACGATTTAATCACCCCCAGCTCCCTTGTATAGACTTCGTGATGTCTGATCATTTTATCTAGACGTTTTATACGTCTAGATTCATTTTGATTTATTGGCGTATGCCTTTAAATATATCTTTTATTTTGAAAGGAGAAATGGCTATGAGGTCTCAAAAATTCACACTGTTATTACTATCTCTACTACTTTTCTTACCTCTTTTTCTCACAAATTTTATTAATCCAAATCTCGCATTAGCAGATTCACCAAAGCAAAGTCAAAAAATTGTTGGATACTTTCCTTCGTGGGGCGTTTACGGACGTAATTATCAAGTTGCTGACATTGATGCATCAAAACTTACTCACCTTAACTATGCTTTCGCGGATATTTGTTGGAACGGAAAACATGGAAACCCTTCTACTCATCCTGATAATCCAAATAAACAAACGTGGAACTGTAAAGAATCTGGTGTACCATTGCAAAATAAAGAGGTTCCTAATGGTACTCTCGTACTCGGTGAACCATGGGCTGATGTTACCAAATCGTATCCTGGCTCAGGGACAACTTGGGAAGATTGCGATAAATATGCCCGTTGCGGAAATTTCGGGGAACTAAAACGATTAAAAGCTAAATATCCTCACTTAAAAACAATTATTTCCGTTGGTGGCTGGACTTGGTCTAACCGCTTTTCTGATATGGCCGCTGATGAAAAAACAAGAAAAGTATTTGCTGAATCTACAGTAGCTTTTCTTCGCGCATATGGGTTTGATGGCGTAGATTTAGACTGGGAATATCCGGGCGTTGAAACGATTCCTGGTGGTAGTTATCGTCCTGAAGATAAACAAAATTTCACTCTCCTTCTTCAAGACGTCCGAAATGCTTTGAATAAAGCAGGTGCTGAAGATGGCAAACAATATTTACTAACAATCGCTTCAGGTGCAAGTCAACGCTACGCTGATCATACAGAACTAAAGAAAATTTCTCAAATACTCGATTGGATTAATATTATGACATATGATTTCCACGGCGGATGGGAAGCTACTTCTAATCATAATGCAGCTCTATATAAGGATCCAAATGACCCAGCAGCAAATACGAATTTTTACGTAGATGGTGCTATAAATGTTTATACAAATGAAGGTGTTCCAGTCGATAAACTAGTATTAGGCGTACCCTTTTACGGACGTGGCTGGAAAAGTTGTGGCAAAGAAAATAACGGACAATATCAACCTTGCAAACCAGGTAGTGATGGGAAACTTGCTTCTAAAGGTACTTGGGATGATTACTCTACCGGTGACACAGGTGTGTATGATTACGGTGATTTAGCAGCCAATTACGTTAATAAAAATGGTTTTGTACGCTACTGGAATGACACAGCTAAAGTACCTTACTTATATAATGCAACTACAGGCACATTTATTAGCTACGATGACAATGAATCTATGAAATACAAAACAGACTATATAAAGACGAAAGGTTTAAGTGGAGCAATGTTTTGGGAACTAAGCGGAGATTGCCGTACAAGTCCAAAATATAGTTGCAGTGGTCCAAAATTACTTGATACGCTAGTAAAAGAATTACTTGGTGGACCTATTAGTCAAAAAGATACTGAGCCACCAACGAATGTTAAAAACATTGTAGTTACGAATAAAAATTCAAACTCAGTTCAATTAAACTGGACTGTATCTACTGATAACGTAGGAGTTACGGAATATGAAATTACTGCTGGAGAAGAGAAATGGAGTACAACAACAAATAGCATTACAATTAAAAACTTAAAACCTAATACGGAATACAAATTTTCGGTAATTGCCAAAGATGCTGCTGGAAATAAATCACAACCTACCGCTCTTACTGTCAAAACGGATGAAGCTAATACGACACCTCCTGATGGAAATGGTACTGCTACATTTTCAGTCACTTCGAATTGGGGCAGCGGTTATAACTTCTCGATTATAATCAAAAATAATGGAACGACTCCTATTAAAAATTGGAAATTAGAATTTGATTATAGCGGCAATTTAACACAAGTTTGGGATTCTAAAATTAGTAGTAAAACAAATAATCATTATGTAATTACGAACGCAGGATGGAATGGTGAAATTCCTCCTGGTGGATCTATTACAATTGGCGGTGCAGGAACAGGTAATCCTGCCGAACTTTTAAATGCCGTCATTAGCGAAAACTAGACGTAATATCCATTAATTACTTCAATAAGGTTTGAATTTAGGTTTGAGCAATACCTC